>NZ_FQZD01000014.1 GCF_900141835.1 Propionispora hippei DSM 15287
CACGGCTCCCCGGAGCTACGGAAAACGCTTTTTCTAGTGATGGACGTACTCATTAAGAAAGCCCCACCAGATGACCCTGTGTTCTGCTTTATGAACAGGAAACGGGACGAGGGAAAACCTTACTTCGTCTACATGACCGCCGGGGCTAACAAATTTCTGCGCATTTACTACGGGAAGGTAAAAGAATACTTAGCTTCGCTTAACACAACCGAGTAGTTCCCTGCAACTCACTTGGCTGCCAGCGCTTTTTGCGGTGGCTTGTTTGCATTGCGTATTTTTACTCGCACTGTTTTCTCAATTCTTCTCTTGACATTTACTTTGCAGGCTCATAATAAATAAAACTTAATTTCAGGGAAAGCTTTAACACCCGCTGAAACATAGTCAAAACACATCCGAGACGAACCTATTCTTATTCCTTTAGAGAAACGGAAAGAAAAACAGGTCGTCAGGGAAACTATTAACTTTTACTTCTCCTGCCGGTAGAAAATTTATAGCTTCTATTATTTTTCACAAAGCGTTTACCCGGCGTTATATCTATAACAACCGCTATTGACGGTAGCCTGGAGGGCGCCTACTCCGGCTTTCGCCTGCAGTTGTACAGAACAAATAAAAGGCTAATGAATTTCCGATAAAGGAAGTTCATTAGCCTTCATGACAATTTATGATCAGCCTGTTACTTAAAAAAATCGTATTTTGCTTGTCGGAACGGAGCGGCCATAATAAACAAAAGGCCAATGTGTCCCTTAACGGGAACGCATTAGCCTTCACTTTTTTATGACCAGCCTGTTTTTGCACTTATACATTTGAAATGAGTATAATATGGCGCGCCAGCCTTGTCAATATATTTTTGTAAACTTTTCTTTTTATTTAGCTTCCTAAATATTACTCATTATCGTAAGCATCTATTTAACCTTCCATTTTTCCCCAAAACCTTACAATAATCAACTTTTTATAAGGTTTTACCACAAAACATATTAAATATTTTATAATCCTTGTATAATAAATGTATAGTAATAAATTATTTTCAAAAAAGCAGTCCACTTTCTACATAAAGAGGTACTATTATGACCTTTTATGAGCTTTCTATTATCGCTACCGTTTCAGCTACTTTGGCCGTTACGTGTGTATATTTTTTCTTATATTCACTTTACCGACAGAGTTATATCGGCTTATGGGCAGTTTTCTGGTTAGTGCATTTTATTATACAAATTTTCTACCGTACCCCATTTCATCAAATGTCTATCCCTATGTTTGTTACAGTCCTATTCACAGTCAACGCTAATTACGTATTGCTTCTATATGCCACCAGCAAGTTTTTGAATCGCACTATTAACAAAGGCTGGTATTATTGGGCCGGGGCAATCACTATATTTACAGATATCGCTTTCTATCTAAAAGCCCACTTTCTCGTACAGCTAATTCCTTCCTGCATATTTGTAGCCTGTGTTGATTTTTGGCACGGTTATATGTTCACTCGCAAGCTACCAAATAAAAGCTGGGGCAAAAATATCGTTGGCTTTGCCTTTGCCGGCTTGGGTATCCACACCCTGGACATGCCTTTCTTACTGCCTGTTACCTGGTTTGCTCCCTGGGGTTTCCTTATAAGCGGTTTGCTGCGTTTTGTTATATCAATAGGCACTTTGATTCTCTATTTAGAGAAAAGCTTCCATGATTTAAGCATAAAAGAGGCGCAGTATCGTCTATTGGCGGAAAATGCAGTCGATGTTATTTATTTGTACCGGCTACAGCCAAAACAAGGCTTTGAGTATATCAGTCCCTCAATCGAACGTTTAAGTGGCTATCCAGCTAGTCATTACTATCATTCTCCCGATATGTTTTTCTCCCTTATTCATCCTGGTGACACCTTTTTATTAGAGTCTCTGCTGCGCAATCCGGCTGCCCATGCAAAGCACCCCTTGATCATGCGCTTTATTCGGCGGAATCATGCTCTTATCTGGGTAGAACAAACCACTGTTCCTATTTTTGACGAACGGGGAGTTTGCACCAGCTTTGAAGGAATTATCCGCGACATTACCGCTCGCAAAAAACTAGAACAGGATGTCTCCCGCCTGGACAGATTGAATACGGTCGGACAAATGGCTGCTAATGTGGCCCATGAAATCAGAAATCCCTTAACAACCGTACAAGGTTATTTGCAGCTTTTCCTTAAAAAATCTATTTTTGCCCCTTATACCGAGCAACTGCATTTACTGATCAGCGAACTGGAACGTTCCAACCTGATTATCAAAGAATACTTGTCGCTTTGCCAGAATAAAGCCCGTGAATTAAAGCCGTGCCCGCTAAATAAAATCATCGAAGATTTACAGCCCCTCATTACCGCCGATGCTAATGCCTCCAACAAAGACATTCATTATTATCTTGCTCCCACTCCGGATATTCATCTGGACGAAAAGGAAATGCGGCAACTCATTTTAAATTTAGTTCGCAATGCGTTGGAAGCAATGGACTCCGGCGGAGTCGTCACAATCCAGACTCAGGTCAATGAACAGGGGGAATTGGTGCTTATTGTACAGGATCAGGGAAAAGGCATTCCTCCCCACGTTTTAGAAAATATCGGGAAACCATTTCTAACTACTAAGGAAAATGGAACAGGGATTGGGCTTGCTGTAGTATACCGGATTGCCGACGATCATCAGGCAAATATTCAGATAGAAACGGGACCAACAGGAACCACTTTCCGGATCATATTTAAAGTTTCATAATCTGTTGATTTTGACTCTCATAGACAAGGAGCCCTAACCAGGGCTCCTTGTCTGTTTTTTTATCCGGGTCTTCCCCGAAATATACATTTCAGGGTTACCATACAAACTTTTTTAAAGCAGGTGATGCCTATGCTTGCCTAAACACTGGAATCAGCCTGGAATAATAAGACTCATTTCAGCAAGAGTTTTGCGCTCACGAAAAGCAGTCTCATTCCAGGACGAATCGCTTTTACTCTCGCCGGAAGCAGGCGTAAAAGCGCAAGTTTGTTATTGGATAAAAAATTTAGAATGGAGAGGTCATGTATGTTTAATAAAACTGTAACAAAACCCTCAATTGAAAAACCCAATTCTGAAAACTTTCAAGTGCATACGGCCGTTCACATCTGGGAAAAGAATGAAATCTATAAACTACGCTATCAGGTATATGTCGAAGAAATGGGCAAAGCAGCCAATCACGCTAAAGGAAATCAACTTTACGATGAACTGGATGACCGGAGCCTCCTACTTTATGTTCAAACAGGAGAAACCATATTAGCCACCGCTCGTCTCACCATAGCAACGGCTGCTGAATATTCTAAAGAACTGGCCGATATCTTTCAATTGCATACCTTTCAAGCTGGTTTTAATGACCCTAATCTTTTATACGGACTTTGCACAAAGCTTGCCGTAAAAAAAGAATACCGCAATTCTACAGCGCTTTACCTGATTTTGTCGGAAGTCTATAAAATTCTGGCCGATCAGAACATTCGCTTTTGGTTTGGTGGTTGCAACCCTTACCTGGTTCCTTTATACGAACGCCTCGGCTTCCGGCGTTTTGCTCCCAACTTTAGCGATGAAGGCTATGGGCTGTTGGTGCCGATTATCCTCTTAGTAGATGATACTGAATACTTACGCATGGTACGGTCTCCCTTATACCGGCAAGCCCGAACGAGAAAGGCCAACCCGGAAACTGCCCGGAAATTTACGGAGTTATTTCCGGCAACCAGAAAAGTCCTGAACAGCCGCCTAACCAGGCCACATGATCTATGGACTTTTTTAACAGAAAAATTAGGAAAGCCTCTTACCAGCATTCCAGCTTTTCAACATATATCCCAAGCTGACACTATGGCATTACTTGAATCCAGTGCAGTCTTCTCTTGTAAGGCTAGTGATTGCCTTATTGAAGAAAACACAGCCTGCCACGATCTATATATTATTCTGTCAGGTCAACTAGCTACCCAATCTGCCAACCCAAAATTAATTTTACAAGCAGGCGAGGTATTTGGCGGAATTACCCCACAGATAAAACGACTGCCCTCCGATTCCATTATTGCGTTAGAAGATTCGGATTTACTAGTCCTTCCACAGCAATCGCTTGAACGGTATTACTATCCCCTTCAGGAAGCTGCGGCTACGATGACGGACAATCTGCTAAATCAGCAGGAGAAAACTCCCCAAATTTCATCTAGCAAAGGAGAAAACCGCCATGCCTAGAAAAGATACCTCCATCGACCTGATATTAGTCAATAGTTTTGCGCCACGGCACCGAATTGCTTCCGATGCCGCACTAGAAAATGGCTTGGCCATTATCCGGACCTACCTGGAAGACCGTGACTTTATCGTCTATGTTGCCGATGAACAACGCGTTTCCGCCGTTGAGGACGGTGTTCCCACCTGGCTTTTGACGGTCTTACGCTGGGTAGTCCAGCTGCAAGGCAACCCGCTAGTTAGCCGTTTCAAATCACTCACGCTGTTGGTCATGCTGCTGGCCTGGCCGCTACAATCAATTACCCTCGCTTACCGCCAAAAACATATGGACAAAATCATTGATAACCTGGCCACACTAGTTACAACCGACCATATTCCCTTTGTGGGAATCAAGGTTTGGGGAGGCGCTCCCTATGCCTGGAGCAAACGACTTTCCGCAAAAATTCGTGCTTTGTCCCCTGAAACGACCGTTATCGCCGGTGGACCTCATGTCAAAGTATACGGCGAAAATATGCTGGCTCAGGGAGAATTCGATCTTGCTATTATGGGACCTGGCGAAGAAGTGCTTGAGGAACTCTTGAAATTACGGAAAACTGTGCCGACAAAAGTGGAGTTTATGGCACTAGTACGGCATACTTTCGGCCCTTCGCCGCTCATCCGTACCGGTCATTACAGTGAATCTGGCGATTACTATGCCCATACTTTTATCATTCCCCGCTATCGGCCAGCCGATATGGCGGACAAAGTATGGTTCCACACTCTGGTGGACGGGCTGGGCTGCACCTGGAACAAATGCGCCTTTTGCTCCCATACCCGGCAAAGCATTCATTATACGCCTAGGCCACTGGAGGAAATCAAAGCAGAAATTTTAGCTATGACCAGCCGGGGAATTGCCTTCTTTCGCTTTAGCAGTTCAGAAACGCCACTGGCCCATGGCAAGGCTATTGCTCAAATGGTTCTGGCCAATGGCCTTAAAATCAATTATTCCATGTTTGCCCGTCCGGCAAAGGTGTCAAAATCTACCTATGAGGCCTACCGCTTGATGATTCGCTCCGGCTTAAGGGCTGTTTTCCTGGGCGGTGAAACCGGACATGATGTTATCAATGATAAAATCATGCATAAAGGTGTAGTAAGAAAAGATATCATTGACACCATTCATTGCATCAAACTGGCGGCAGAGGCAGAAAAACAATCCTGCCAGGTAGTTTTATCCATGATCTATCCCTGCCCGGTTGTCCCCGGCGTTACGTTAGAAGATGTTTTCGACGCTAATGTCCGTTTATTCAAAGAAGCTAATCCCGATACCGTTATCGTCAACCCGCCGGGAGTATTTCCAGGAACTACCTGGTTTGACAAACCGGAAGAGTTTGGCTTTACACTCAGCGAAAACTATGTGTATGAGTGGATGAACTACGAATATTCCGTTTCCAAACCGGTTGAATTCTGGAGTACCGTAAACTACAAACTAAATGGCATGGATATGAAGGAAATGCTGAAAGAATTAGGCAGGCTCAATCGGGAAATTACCGCCATGGGAATCCCCATCAATATTTCCGATGACTATCTAATGATGAGCCAGGCTATCGGCTATAACTCGCAAAATGACTTATTTGATTTCAAGAAAAACTCATTTGTCGATATCCTAAGCGGCACGTCCCCCTTTATCAAAAAAATCACACAAAGAATGAATGAACGCAGTGTCGATCTGGCAAAATCGAATTATAACCAGACAGACACAGCAAGCAAGCAAGGGTAAAAACGGCTATCGTCTAATCTCGAATACTGAATTGGTGTCCTAATCACAAAAAATACCCGTTTCCTCGCATACAGCTTGGAAACGGGTATTTTAGTTCTTGTAGTCAAATATGGCATGATTCAGGCAACTAATTCAGTCAGACCTATTTCAACTTGCCGCCTTCAATCACAATATCTTCCGGATTAATAGTGTCACCGTAGGCCGGTTTTAACGTCGCTTCATAGGCTTTATGAACATAGTTTTCCTTGCCCAGCGTTTCCAGTTCCTGATTGATCCAGTCTAACAGTTCCTTGTTGCCCTTTTTAACGGCCGGAGCAATGGTATCCTGGCTGCCAAGTGTGGAAATTCCTACGGTATAACCGGAATTTTCCTTAGCCCAGGCAAATAAAAGAGTATTATCATGGGCCAAAGCGGCGCCGCGTTTATCTTTAAGCGCTTCAAAGGCTTCCGTGTTCTGATCGTATTTTAAAAGTTCAATATCGGGATAATTCTTGGCAAAATAGGTTTCAGCCGTAGTTCCTTTATTAACAATCAGCTTTTTACCCTTTAACTGATCAACCGAAGTAATCGGCTCACCGGACGGAGAAACCACACCCAAAGCTACTTTCATGTACGGGTTAGCAAAATCAACTTTTTCTTTTCTTTCGTCAGTTACCGTAAAATTAGCCATAATAATATCTACTTTGTTTGCCTGCAGGAATTCCACCCGGCTGGCTGCTTCCACCAGGACAAATTCCACTTTGGATTCATCGCCCAGCAGATCCTTGGCAAAACGTTTAGCCAGGAACACATCAAAGCCTTGATTTTTGCCATTGGCGTCAACGAAACCGAACGGCGGTTTGTCACTAAATACACCAATGCGAATAGTGCCGCGCTGTTTGATTTCCTCTAGCGCACTCTTGGCTGGCTGATCGGCTTTTGGTGTTGCGTTAGAACCGCACCCGGCCAATACTCCGATCAATAATAATGCACTGAATACCACGGTTAGAATCTTTTTCATACTCATACTCCTCGTCTCCTCTTTTGTGTTTTATTTAATATTGGAATATATTTAAAAATTGCTGAGCCCGTTCGGTTTGCGGTTGCGAGAAAAATTGCTCCGGCTCAGCAATTTCACAGATCTTACCCTGATCGATAAACACGATTCGGTCGGCCACCGCTTTGGCAAAGCCCATTTCATGGGTTACAATCAACATCGTCATGCCTTGTTTGGCCAAACCAAGAATGACCTCCAGAACTTCCCGTACCATTTCCGGGTCCAGCGCAGCGGTAACTTCATCAAACAGCATAATCTCCGGGTTCATGCAAAGCGCCCTGACGATGGCAATGCGCTGTTTCTGACCACCGGATAATTGACGGGGGTAGGCATCCTTTTTCTCCAGGAGCCCGACCCGGTCCAATAGCTGCAAAGCCTGTTCAAGCGCTTCAGCTTTACTCCGTTGCTGTACCTTGGTCGGCCCCAGCAGGATATTCTCAATCACCGTCATATGCGGGAAAAGATCATAATTTTGGAAAACCATACCGATTTGCTGACGGGTCTGCTGCCAGTTCACCGTCGAACCGGTAAGGCTATTTCCCCGCAGTCTGATATCACCACCTTGTACCGGTTCCAGGCCGTTCAGGCAACGCAGCAACGTACTCTTACCACACCCTGACGGCCCCAGAATCACGACTACCTCTCCCTTATGCACCGTGAGGCTGATCCCGTCCAGTACTGTAGTCCCATCATATTCTTTACGTAATTCTTCTATTTCCAGCAAAACCTCATTGCTTGTTAAACTAATCGTAATCACTCCCTAACTCTGCCATTTGGCTTCTAATCGTTTCGACAACTTAGACAAAGGATAGCAGATGATAAAGTACAGGATAAAAATAAAGCCATATATCCAAAAAGAAGCGGTAGGTTCTTTTAAAATAGACCGTTCAATAATTTGCTGGCCTACTTTTACGACATCAATAACTCCGATCATGACCACCAGCGATGTGGTTTTCACCATACGGGTGGAAAGGTTGATTGCCCCCGGCAGCATACGGCGTACGGCTTGCGGAATCAGCACATACCGGTATAATTGCCAAAAACTCAGCCCCAGCGCCTTACCGGATTCCAGTTGATGCCTGGGCAGCGATTGCAGGGCGCCCCGGACAATATCCCCCAGTTCCGCCGCCCCCCATAAACTGAAGATCAGAATGGCTACCAATTCTCCCTCCAAGTGGATATCCAGCAAATTGGTCACGCCAAAGTAGACAATAAACAGCCACACCAAAATCGGTATGATCCGGAACAGTTCCAGATAAAGCCGACAAAACAGCCGTACCAGTTTGGATTGCACGGTTTGCAGCAAACCAAGCAGTATTCCCAGTATGGCGCCAAGCACAATGGAAGTAAAAGCGATTTGCGCCGTTACCAGCAAGCCGCCCATCAGCCGTTGCAGGTTAATGCCTTCGGTCAGCACATTAATTCCCGAACTCAGCATAACGCACCTTCCTTTCCAGCCAAGTCAAAAATAAGGATAAGGGCAGTAATAAAATCAGATACGTTATGACCAGCAGCAGCAATGCTTCAAAGGTACGGTAATACATGCCAATCAGGTCCTGGGTGGTATGCATCAGTTCCGGCAAAGCAATCGCTCCTACAATAGAGGTTTCCTTCAATAAAAAAATACAGTTGGCCCCCAGGGAAGGCAGCGTGACCGAAAAGGCCTGGGGCAAAATTACATACCGGATAAGCTGCTTGCGGGAAAGGCCGATGCTGAGCCCCGATTCTATTTGCGATTTGCTTACCGATTCCATACCTCCGCGAAAGGCTTCCGCCATATAGCTGCCGCCTAAAAAAGCCAGACCGGCAATAGCACAGGTTTTTTCTCCCAGGGTAATGCCCATTTTGGTAAGACCATAATACAGAAAAAAGAGTTGGATCAGCAGCGGCGTATTGCGGGAAAGCTCAATATAAGCATGAACTAGCTGCGTCAGGCCTCTAACCTTGTAATACAGAATACTGCTGCCCAAAAAACCGATAACAATCGAAGCCAATATACCAAAAAATGATAATTGCAAAGTAAGCCAGGCCGCTTTTTGATATAAAGGTATGCTTATTACAATAAAATCCCAGTTAATATTCAATAGATCACCACCTGTTTTCACCCATAATGCTTTTACGCTTCCCAAGCAGACAAACCATACGCTGTTAAATTGACATAGAAAAAGACCAAAAAAAGCGATATTACTACCAGCTTTTTTTGGCCTTTAGATGTCTAATCAGCCGTATATTTATCTTTATGTAACGTACAAAATTGGAATTTGTTCCGTACATATGCACTTTTTCTAATAATTATATAAATAGTAACACCCATATAACTTTATTGTCAATACTTTTTTTATTTCTAAGCATCGCCACACACAAGTACGGCTCCATTATATTCCGTTAATCAAAAAAAATGCCCCATTAAATTTGCTGAAGCTAAGCAAATCAGAGTTGCCATTAAACGATTCTGCTGGTTCGTTTAACGGCAACCCTGTATAGGAGGGGAAATTTGATTACTATATTCCTTTAGCTAAATGATAATAAAGCTCGTTCCACTTCAGTTCCTTTTTAAAAGCGTCGATCTCTGTTTTATTATTGATAACAACATACTCAATGCCTGCCATCTCGCTGAAATCTTCCATATGTTCCTGGGTAACCGCCTGGCTGAAGCTGCTGTGATGTGCGCCGCCGGCTAAAATCCAGGCCTCAGCACCTACTTTAAAGTCCGGCTGCGGAATCCAAAGAGCCCTGGCTACCGGCAGCTTGGGCAGCTCCTGATCAGGCGTAACAACAGCCAGCTCGTTAACCAGCAGCCGGAAGCGATTGCCCATATCAATCATGGTGGCATTCAAGCCGCGGCCGGCGGGAACATTAAAGACCAGGCGGGCCGGGTCGTCTTTGCCGCCGATGGACAGGGGATGCACTTCGAGAGAGGGCTTACCGTCTGCCACAGATTCACAAATTTCCAGCATATGAGCGCCCAGCACCTTCATGTTGCCAGTTTCCAGGTGATAGGTATAATCCTCCATTAACGAGGTACCACCTTTTAATCCGTAAGACATTACCTTCATGGCCCGAACCAGGACCGCCGACTTCCAGTCACCTTCCGGGCCAAAGCCGTAACCTGCCCCCATCAAACGTTGTACCGCCAGACCGGGAAGCTGCTGCAAACCGTGTAAATCTTCAAAAGTGGTGGTAAATCCTTTGAATTGGCCGGCTTCTAAAAATTTTTTCATGCCGGCCTCAATTCTGGCCGACTCCAATAACGCTTCCCGTTTGGCACCGTTTCGGGCTAAATCGGGATGTACGGTATAGGTAGCTTCATATTCGTCAACCAGCCGGTCAATTTCCGCCTTCTCAACGGAGTTAACACATGCAACCAAATCGCCCACCGCATAACCGTTAACCGAATAACCAAACTGAATCTGAGCCGCCACCTTATCCCCTTCGGTTACCGCCACTTCCCGCATGTTATCACCAAAACGGGCAATTTTGGCTCCCTGCCAGTCATTCCAGGCCAGAGCTGCTCTAATCCATACAGATAACCGCGCAGCAACGTCTTCATCCTGCCAGTAACCAACAATCACCTTACGGTTTTTCCGCAGTCGCGCCCCTACAAAACCAAACTCCCGGTCACCGTGAGCCGACTGGTTGAGATTCATGAAGTCCATATCGATATCTGCCCAGGGAATGTCCCGGTTATATTGTGTATGAAGATGGGCCAGCGGTTTTTGCAGTACTTTCAGACCGGCAATCCACATTTTCGCCGGGGAAAATGTATGCATCCAGGCAATCAAGCCAATGCAATTCTCTTCACTATTTGCTTCAATGCAGGTATTGTAAATGGCCTCCGGAGTAGTCAGTACCGGTTTACATATTACTTTCACCGGTATATCAATGTTCCCGGCTATCCCCCGGGCAATAATCCGGGAATGTTCTTCAACCTGTTGCAAGGTCTCGTCACCATATAAATGCTGACTGCCGGTAAGAAACCATACTTCTTTTTCGTTGCAATTTAATTGCATATTTCTTCCTCCCCATAGTCAAAATTCGCTTACTCTTCATCGGTACAGGCTACCTGCCCATAGTAAGCATGTTGTCCGTGCTTTCGTAGAAAATGTTTATCCAGCAAGCTTTGATCTACTGCCGCAACCCCCGGATTTAGTGTATGGGTGTATAAAGCCATCTTGGCTATTTCCTCCAGAACAACGGCATGATAGACAGCTTCCTGTTCATCTTTTCCCCAGGCGAACGGTCCATGATTGTTTACCAGCACGCCGGGAACGCTGGCGGGAGGTTTGCCCTGAAAAGTTTCCACAATGACTTCTCCGGTCTTTTCTTCGTATTGATTCTCAATTTCCTGAAAAGTTAATGGCCGCGTGCAAGGAATACCGCCGTAAAAATAATCGGCATGGGTGGTGCCGTGTACCGGAATAGATCGTCCGGCCTGAGCCCAAACGGTAGCATAGGTGGAATGAGTATGAACAATACCGCCAATTTCAGCAAACTGGTTATACAGCACTAAATGAGTGGGAGTATCCGAAGAGGGACGGTATTTGCCTTCTACCTGCTTTCCCCTCAAATCCAAAACCACCATATCTTCCGGCTGCAGCTTCTCATACTCCACGCCGCTTGGCTTTATCACTACCAGACCCTGTTCACGGTCAATGCCACTGACATTACCCCAGGTAAATAATACCAGGCCGTGCTTTTGCAGATCCAGATTAGCCTGCCATACAGAACGTTTAAGTTCCTCCAGCATAATGATTACCTCCTTCCCTTGGTCAGCTTACCTCTAACTCCAACTGGCAGGCCGGCGGCTGAACATTGCTTTGCGTCTTGGCCGTCTGTTTAAGTTCTTTTAAACGTTTCATCACATTATTGGCACCACGGCCAAAATAATCGTGCAGCGTTTTATATTCGGCATATAGCCTTGCATAGCGGGCGACATGCTCCGGCCTAGGCTCATATACCTGTTTAATCCTGGTCATTTTGGCGGCTGCGGCAAAAATCGTATCATAGCCGCCATCTTTTTCCCCGGCCGCTACCGCCCCAAACATAGCCGCGCCCAGAGCCGGCGTTTGCAATGATTCGGCTACCGAAATCTCCCGTCCGGTCACATCGGCATAGATCTGCATGAGCATATTGTTTTTCTGGGACAACCCGCCGCAAGCATACAATTCGTCGATTTTCACCCCGGCGTTTTCAAAGGCTTCCACGATCATATTGGTGCCAAAGGCAGTGGCTTCGATTAAGGCACGATAGATTTCTTCCGGCTTGGTCAATAAAGTAGCCCCCAACAGCAAGCCTGTCAAATGCGTATCCACCAGTACCGAGCGATTGCCATTCCACCAGTCCAGCGCCAGCAGTCCGCTTTCGCCCGGCACCAGGCGGGCTGCCTTTTCCTCCAGCAAGCTGTGAATACTAAGGTTGCGCGAAGCAGCCTCTTGCCTATACGCTGCCGGCACACAATGCTCCACAAACCACTCAAAGATATCACCCACTGCCGATTGTCCTGCTTCATACCCGTAATAGCCGGCAACAACCCCGTCCTCCACCACGCCACACATACCGTCAACCGTTTTTTCCTCCCGGCCCAGTACAATATGGCAAATCGACGTTCCCATGCTCATGACCAATTTCCCCGGTTCTACCACACCGGCCGCCGGTACGGCCACATGGGCATCGACATTGCCTACCGAAACGGCAATTCCTGCCTTCAGCCCCATTTTTTCCGCCATGTCCGGCAACAGTTCACCGGCCTTGCTGCCGATGGGCAAAATCGGGCTGTATAACTTTTCCTCCACCAGGTTCTCCATACGAGGATCCAAGGCTTTGAAGAATTCCCTGCCGGGATACCCCTCCTGTTTATGCCAGATGGCTTTGTAACCGGCAGTACAACTGTTGCGGACATCCCTTCCCGTCATCTGCATAGTGACCCAATCGGCAGCTTCCATAAACCGGTCGGCCGCCTCATAAATAGCCGGCGCTTCATTCACAATCTGCCATATTTTAGGGATCAACCACTCTGACGATATTTTTCCGCCGTAGCGGGATAAAAACTTTTCCCCTCGGTCGGCGGCAATTTGATTTAAGCGATTAGCTTCATCCTGCGCTGCGTGATGCTTCCAAAGTTTAACCCAGGCATGCGGTTCATCGTGAAACCCGGGAAGTTGGCATAAGGCCCTCCCGTCTTTAGCCACCGGCAACATAGTACAGGCGGTAAAATCAATCCCCAAGCCGATTACATCCTCCGGGTCAACCTTAGCTTCAGCAAGTACCTGAGGAACAGCCTCAAATAAGACAGTCAGATAATCCTCCGGGTTTTGCAGAGCCCAGTCATCGGGCAATACCCTATCGGTTCCCGGCAACACCTCATCAATCACGCCATCCTGATAGGCTACCACCGCATCGGCTACTTCCCTGCCGGTCGCTACTTCCACCAACAAAGCACGCCCGGATTGCGTACCAAAATCAATACCTATGCTGAACTTTTTACTTTCCACAACTTGCCCTCCCTCATTTTCAATTAAATCCAGAATTATTACGTCCGGTTTTCTGAATTGCAGCTATATATTTTATATAATAAATTAAATATTTAATTTATTATATAAAATATATACGCTACCGCCCATTATTTTCCTTCTTCTGAAAAAAATATATTTTCAAAAAAAAAGCGCCACTTTCCGACAACGCGAAAAGTGACGCTTCTAACTCTATTTTGATGTGCTACTTGTTCATGATAATTCCCTGCATCGTTAAATCAACAATGCCGTTTAAGGCTGCAGCCCGCCCCTCGGCCGAATACTCGATCCGGACACTGGCAAAACAGCTTTCCAACACCCGCTGCTTAATCACTTCCATCATACTGGCTTCTATAAGCTGATAAACTCTGGTGATTCCACCGCCAATAATCACCAGTTCAGGATTAAAGATATTAATCACATTGGAAACACCTACCCCGAGATAGCGGGCCACATTTTGCAACAGCTCCATAGCCAAGGCATCCCCTTGCTCCGCAGCGGCATACACATGCTCCGGTTTGACCGCTTCGGTATCCTGATCAACCAATTGCGCCACCAGCGAACTACGCCCTTCCCGCATAGCCTGCACAACCAGATTAACCAGCGCGGTTTCCGAGGCCATGGCCTCCAGACAACCCCGATTGCCGCAGCTACAAACAGGCCCGTTGACATCAACGGCACTGTGGCCGATTTCACCGGCGCTATCACCCAAACCACGGTATAATTCACCGTTTAAAATGATGCCCGAGCCAATCCCGCCGCCGACTCCCAAAAACACGGCATTCCGGATATCCCGGTAGGGGCCGTAATGATAGGAGCCCAGAGCCATAGCCCGCATATCATTTTCCACAAAAGTGGGAAGGTGGAACTGTGCTTCTACGATAAACTTCAGCGGTACATTGCGCCAGCCGGTACTGGGTGAAAACAGCGATACCCCCTCCGCCGACTTAACCGGACCGCGGACGATAATTCCGATAGCGGCAACATCCTTACCTTCTTCAGACGAACAAAGCAACCCGATGACATCCAGCATAACCGCCAGCACCTCGTCTTTATTGAGGTGGCGGGTATCCCTGTGAATTGTCTTACTAATTTCCAGCCCTGCATTAATTACATACCCGGCCACTTCTTTCGAACGAATATCGACTATGACCATTTTAGCCATATCCGGATTCGCCTTGAGCAAAACCGGCCGGCGTCCTCCGCTGTATTCGCCGATCATATACTCACTGATGATACCGGCTTCAATCAGTTTGCCGGAAATATTCGTTACCGTCGGTGCCGTCAACCCGGTTAGCTTGGCTATATCCACACGTGATATGGGGCCTCGCCGCCGGACCGTATTAACCACTAAAGCCTCATTCGGTCCTCCCACAGCTTTTAAATTTATCTGATTCGTTTCTGCCATAAGTTTATATCTTACCTTTCATTAGCCAGTCAGCATGTATGGGAAAACTGCTGATGCCAGAGTTTTTAATAAAATGTAATGCCGAAATTACAGGTAAGTAAGAAAAATCACCTGCTGCGACCAAATCGCAATTACCATAATATTTGATTGTTAAGTGTTATATTGTATATTACAACATAAAATTAAAAATCCTGCTAATTTCAATAATTAATTAAATTGTTTTTTTATCATTTTCTTGCATAAATTCGATAAAATGCTTTATTATGACTGTTTCGACTTCGTGTAAATGTCGAAAGCAACCGCCACCAGCAATACAAGTCCTTTAATAGTTTGTTGCATATCGACCGTGACGCCCAGCAATGACATGCCGTTATTCATCACGCCCATAACCAAGCCGCCGATAATCGCCCCCATAATAGCCCCCGTGCCGCCGGATACCGATGCCCCGCCAATAAAACAGGCCGCAATGGCATCCAGTTCAAACCCGACACCGGCTTTCGGCGTTGCCGCGTTAAGTCTGGCGGCAAAAACCAGGCCGGAAAGGGCTGCTAAAACCCCCATGTTGACAAAAACCCAAAATACAATGCTTTTGGTCTTCACCCCGGATAATTTAGCCGCCTTCTCATTGCCGCCAACCGCATAAATATGCCGGCCAATGACTGTTTTTGTGGTAATAAAGGTGTACATAACGATAAGAAAAAACAGTAGAATCAGTACGTTGGGCACACCTTTGTAAGAAGCCAGCAAGTACATGAACCAGTTAATGGCAATGGCCACAACGCCGATTTTTACCAGCATAAATTGAAACGGTATGACCTCAAAATTGTACCGTTGCTTGGCCTTCCGGCTGCTGATTTCAAAATAAATATAAATCAAAGTCAGTGCGATGCCAAGCACCAGGGTTGTAATGTGCAGGGAACTGCCACCGAACAGATCGGGAATAAACCCGTTGCTCACTTTCTGAAAACTGACCGGAAAAGGGCCTTTAGACTGTCCATTGAGTACCGTCATCGTCAGTCCTCGGAAAACCAGCATGCCTGCCAGCGTTACAATAAATGCCGGTATGCGGAAATAAGAAATCCAATATCCCTGCCAAGCCCCGGCCAGCGCGCCAAGCAGCAGGGAAAGCAGTACCGCAGGAATAACTCCCATCTGATTATCTACCATAAAAATAGCCGACATGGCTCCGACAAAGGCAGTGATTGATCCTACCGACAAATCGATTTGAAAAGCAACGATAACCAGCAGCATCCCAATGGCCAAAACCAGAATGTAACTATTCTGCTGGATCAAATTTGTCACATTTAACGGCATTAATAGTGTTCCCTTACTGACTATTTCAAAAAAAACCACAATAAAGATCAAGGCAAACACCATACCGTATTCCCGGATATTGTTCTGTATCATTTTTTTTAACATTTCCAACGATGGCCCCTCCTACCTTGTTATTACATGTTTCATGATTTTTTCCTGAGAAGCCTCTGCCCGCGGCAGTTCTCCGGTAATCCGCCCTTCACTCATTACATAAATCCGGTCGCACATACCCAGAATTTCCGGCAATTCGGAGGATATGAGCAAAACGCCCTTCCCCTGCTTGACCAAACTGTTAATAATGGTGTATATTTCAAACTTGGCTCCCACGTCAATGCCGCGAGTAGGTTCATCTAAGATCAAAACATCCGGTTCGGCAAAAATCCATTTTGCCAACACGACCTTTTGCTGATTGCCGCCGCTTAAGTTCACTGTTTTCTGCAAAATGCTGGAGCACTTTATATTGAGCTGCTTACGGTTGTTTTCGACCTCCACAATTTCCTGATTAGCGTTAACAATACCGTGGCGGGCAAGTTTTTTGAGATTGGCCAGCGTGGCATTCATTCTGATTTCATCGTCCAAAATGAGCCCGTATTGTTTGCGGTCTTCCGTCACATAGGCAATACCGTGACGAATAGCATCATTCACGGTTTCCAAAGGACATTCATGACCGTTTTTAAAAATCTGACCGCTGATTTTCTGTCCGTAGGACTTGCCAAAAATACTCATGGCCAGTTCTGTTCTGCCCGCTCCCATCAGTCCGGCAATTCCCACCACCTCACCTTTTCGGATGGTTATATGAATATCACGCAGGATTTGCCGGTCACTATGCAAGGGATGATACACATTCCAGTTCTTCACCTCAAAGATAACTTCGCCAATGACCGAAGTCCTTGGGGGAAACCGGTCGGTCAGAGTTCTGCCGACCATGCCCTGGATAATGCGGTCTTCCGTAATGCCGATTTTGGCATCAAGCGTTTCAATGGTAGCCCCGTCGCGCAAAATAGTAATCGCATCGGCAATACGGGAAATTTCATTTAGTTTGTGGGAAATCAAAATCGAAGTGATGCCCTGCTTTTTAAACTCCAGCAACAAATTAAGCAGATTATCGCTGTCTGCTTCATTCAGCGCCGATGTGGGCTCATCCAAAATTAACAGCTGCACTTCTTTGGAAAGCGCCTTAGCGATCTCCACCAGCTGCTGCTTGCCGACACCGATATTGGTAATGATTGTCCCCGGTAATTCTTTCAAGCCTACCTTCGCCAGCAATTCCTGCGTCCGTGCCGTAGTAGCGTGCCAGTCAATAATTCCCTGCTTTTTATTCTCATTGCCTAAAAAGATGTTTTCTGAGATCGACATATAAGGAATAAGTGCCAGTTCCTGATGAATAATAACAATTCCCTTTTTCTCGCTGTCTTTGATGGTTTTAAATTCACAACGCTCTCCTTGATAACGGATTTCCCCCTCATAGGTACCGTAGGGATATACTCCGCTTAAAATTTTCATCAAAGTTGATTTACCGGCACCGTTTTCGCCAAGCAGTGCATGAATTTCTCCTCTTCTAACCTGCAAATTGACATTATTTAGCGCTCTAACTCCGGGAAAAACTTTGGTGATGTTAATCATTTCCAAAATATACTCTCCCATTGCTTCACCTTCCCCACTCGCCTTAAGCCAAGTCACGTTTCCCGGCCGCGTATGATCAAAGAAATTAAATGTATTATTTGATGACAGCCACGGCCGTCATCAAATAATACAATACAACAGCATAACAATATGGGGGCTGACATACAACCGCCGTGTTATTGCAACTTATCCTCGGTATAATAGCCGCTGTCAACCAGGACTTTCTTATAGTTAGTTTTATCTACCGCAACCGGCGGCAAAAGATAGGAGGGAACAACCTTAACCCCGTTGTTATATGTTTTGTTATCGTTGGTTTCTGCCGTCTTACCGTTTAAAACAGCCTCTACCATCGCTACGGTAACCTTTGCCAGATCCCGGGTGTCTTTAAACACCGTCATGGACTGCTCCCCTTTGATAATGGATTTTATCGAAGGAATTTCCGCATCCTGCCCGGTAATAACCGGCATCGGGCGAGATCCGCTGCCATATCCCACGGCCTTTAATGAAGAAATAACACCAATGCTGATTCCGTCATAAGGCGACAAAACGGCATCTACTTTATCTGAAGTGTAATTTTTGCTCAACAGATTATCCATCCTGGTCTGGGCTGTAGCTCCGTCCCAGCGTAACGTAGCACAAACCTTCATATCCATCTGGCCGCTTTTTACCACCAATTTCCCCGAATCAATGTACGGTTTCAAAATGGACATAGCGCCATCAAAAAACATATAGGCATTATTATCATCCGGTGATCCACCGAATATTTCGATATTAAAAGGCCCCTTGCCTTCCTTTAACCCTAGTTTTTCTTCAATATACTGGCCCTGTAGAACCCCAACCTTGAAATTATCAAAAGTAGCATAATAGTCAACATTTGGTGTCTTTTTAATCAAACGGTCATAGGCAATAACCGGAATATGACTGTCTTTGGCTTTTTGCAGCACGTCGCTTAACGCTTCACCGTCGATGGAAGCGACAACCAGAACATTAGCCCCTTTGGTAATCATGTTTTCAATCTGAGCAACTTGATTTTCCACATTATCCTCACCATACTGCAGATCTACTTCATACCCTTTGGCCTGCAGTTGTTTTACAATATTGTCACCGTCGGCAATCCAGCGAGAAGACGACTTGGTTGGCATGGCAATACCCACCTTTTTCTTGCCGCCTTTGTCTGCGGCAGTGGGGCTGGTGGTTGATCCACAAGCTGCCAAAAGCATTGTCATTACCAATACCAGTAGGAGAGATACCATTTTTTTCATGAAAAAATTCCTCCTCTTTTTTCGGTTTTAGTTAACCTCTACACACCAATAACCAGACTCCGTTTTTCTTCCGTTCTACCTGTCCCGATCTATGATTTTCACTCCGTCAGCCCATCACCTCGCCATATTAATTAAATATAAAATTATCTTTTTAATTAACTTCGCTTTCCATTTTCCAATACCTGCTAAGTTTTTAAAAATTTTTTATATTTTAAATTTTCCGGTTAGAATTCAAAACGGAGGCGATCTACAGGACCTAACGCGGCTTGCTGCCACTCCCCTAAGTGAGAACCATTAGCAGGCCATACATACAAAAAAGACCGTATTGAATCCGGTTGGACTCAATACGGTCTTTTAACCCTTATTACAGCATACCCCATTGCCTGGTATATTCCAGGTATACCTGAAATTCATCAGCCCGGAAGCCGTGCTCCAGCAAGTAACGCTTCACCGCCTGTGCCTCCATGCTGCCCGACTCGGCCACAATCCGGTTTTTTCGCCGGTTAATGACAAATCCCCGGCTGACCAGCAGCTTTAGCATCGCTCCTCGCCGTGCCGCGGCCGGACTGTCTTTGGGATCAACCTCCGCCGACAGGATAATACGGGTAATGTATGTCACCATCGTTATTTAATCCCCAGCCAGTAACCGGCAAACACCGAACTGGACAGCCAATAGCCAAGCGGAACATTGATCAGAACACCCAGGGTAAAGGCAGCCAGAGGCTTCCAGCCTACCGCGGTCAGTTCACGGAACCGGGTGGTAAACCCGATGCAAAGGAACGTCCAGGTAAAGGCCCAGCCCCGCAGGGTCTTCAAAACTCCGATAACCTCTTTGGAGTAAACGGCGCCGCCTTGGGTTCCCAGCATGGTAATCACAAAAGTGGTAAACAGAGACGCCACAAAAAAGCCGATAATGAATTTGGGGAAACGCCGCCAAATTTCTTTTTTGTCGATTGTCTCCGCCGCACCCTTGCCTTTTTCCCATACCGTTACCGACAGAATAGCCACCAGGAACGCCCAAATACCGACAAACATATCGCGTCCTACCACTTTCATCAAAGTGAAGGTAGTCACGGCCCGTTCATCGCCAATAGCCTGCGCGGCGGCAAACCCGGCTGCATCGGCAAACTCGGAGGTACCGATCCAGGCGCCGGCGACGCCCGGTGCCGCCCCAACACCTTGGCCCAGGCCGGCAGCAGGAAGATCATCGCCACAGCCCAAACAATAACCAGGGAAATAGCCACCGAAACATGCTGCTTTTCCGCCCGGCAAGCCCCGCCAATGGCAATGGCCGCCGATACGCCGCAAATGGAGCCACCGGCTCCCAGGCAGGCGCTAAACCGCGGGTCCAGCCCAAACAGCCGCGTAGCCGCAAAATAAATAATGCCGAAGGTAACAAAGGAAACAATCAACGCCTGCAATATGGCCGCCGGACCGGCCGCTAAAATAATAGTAAACGGCAGGGTGGCACCCATGAGAATAATCCCGGTTTTGACATAATACTCGGTTCGCAGCGCCGGCTGAAACCATGCCGGCAGCCTCACCGTGTTACCAAACAGCAAACCGATTAAGAGCGCCAGAATCGGCGTTTCGAGCTGCCAGTTCTTAATTACCTGATTTGACCCCAAAATGGTTACCACAATAGAAGCCAGAAATAAAACCGAAAAACCAATAGCAAACCGTTTTCCGTTATAGCCCATCACCTGGGCACCGCCACTGAACACCAAGACAGCAAACACATAAAGATAGATAAGACCTGTTACCTGCTTCGTCAGCTCGACCGCCAGTTTTGCCGCGCCTGACCAGGCCGGAATAACAACCGCCATGACCTTGAACAGACCGATGCCACCGCCGAGAAAACCGGCCGTTGCCAGCAAAATGATGCCCAGAGCGATAATGATCGCCCAGGAATCCTCCTTTTTGAGCCAATCACTCAAGACTGGCGAATGTTGTTCCTTTACCGCAATCTCACTCATGTCATCCCTCCTACGTTTATCCGGGAGACTTATCCGTCCCCGTTATCCAAGAAAAAAAGGCTAAAGACTTTCCTCACGGAAAATCCTTAGCCTTCAGTTGCGCTGATCAGCCTGACTGTATTCTCTTGGATGATAAAGTTATACTACCATATTGTAAAATTCGGTGTCAAGATCTTCGGTTGTACTATTTACCGACACAGGATAAAATAAATCCGCCCAACAGCCCGCCGGCCGCCACACTGACGACGGTCGGAATGGCCCTGGCTACGTTGCCTCCGCTATAGATGCTGTTGGCAAACACGCCTGCCCCAATAGCCCAGGCCATATCCACCCAGGGCGCATCCTTGCCCTGCACAATTAGATTCACACCGGTAGCGCCGTTTAACACGCCGGGAATACCGATGCTGGCGCCGTGGTTTAAGCACCACATGGTGCCAATAAGAAACCCGGCGGCAATCATCGAACCGGCCATATCGTATTTGCCAAAGAACTTGCCCCACACTGTACTGACAGCAAAAACCACTAAAAATGCGCCGGTAAATGTGGTAATCATACCCGCTACAGACATGCTCTCTCCCCCTTTCAGCTACTAGCTTTATAGATTGACCTCTTTCCTTTCTGTTTGCACCGCCGGTTTATTAACCGCATCCATGACAATACCAGCAACGATACCACCGGTGATGCCGCCCAGAATACAAAGCACCAGCGTCGGAACAGCGGCCGCAAACGGCGCGCCGTTGAATACGCCCATAGCCGTGCCGGCAATGGCAATGCCTAACCCTTGGTCAACCACCGCTGCTCCTTCCTTGTTGTAAATAACCCCTACCCAGTGGTTAATGCTCCAGGCCAGCGATATAATGGCAAACCCTGCCAGCCAGCCGCCAAACACACCATACGTACCGGCAATCTTCCCCCAGACGTTAAATACCAGGATACCCGCCATACAGGCTCCCAACAACGATCCAAGCTGTCTCATGATTTCACCTCCTTCCCATTGAAGCTGTTTATTTCTTCCTATATTAAATGCATATTCCGTGCCACCTACCCCGGCATGGAAAAACCGGCTATAAAACGCTGTTTTTCTGAAATACCTTCCGTTTAGTTACCATAAGTACTATCTTTCCAGGTATTTTTTCCCCGATGGCCGGGAATTTTTTCCGCTATTCCGCCCTAGACAAAATAAAAAACACCTGCAGCCAGGTGTTTTTTATTTTGTCTACTTTAAAAGTGCGAAGGAATTAGCGGGAATTTTTTTGCAAAGCGAAGTGGCGGCAGCGCGCCTATCGCCATAGGTAAGCCGACGACAGCGAAGGCTTGTGAAAATAGACTGTCCCCATGCAAGTTATAATAGCGTCCAATGATTAATCCAGTCCAACAGTCCGTATTTGCGGGCCTTGGCGGCTACTGTTTTGTGAGTAATGCCCAGCGCCTTGGCGGCAGCGGAATAGCTTCCGTACCGTTCCAGGGCCGCCCGGATGATATCCTTTTCATACTTTTCCAGCGGAAAAATTTCTTCTTTGGTGATCGAACCGTAAAAGTGAGTCTCCTCCCCATCGCAGCGCCGTCCCTGATGAAAGCACTGCGGTAAATCGCAAATATCAATATAAGCCTCATCGGTCAGTACGACGACCCGCTCAATGATATTCTTGAGTTCCCGGACATTGCCCGGCCAGCCATACCGGACCAGCGCATCCATGGCAGCCTGGCTGATGCCTTTGACATCCCGGCCAAGCTGCCGGTTAAACCATTTAAAAAAATAATTAACCAACAAGGGAATGTCAGTTTTACGTTCGCCTAGCGGCGGCAGGTGAATGGGAATGACATTCAACCGGTAATATAAATCCTCACGAAAAGTCCCTTCCCGGACCATCTGTTCCAAATCCCGGTTAGTGGCTGCCACAATCCGCACATCGACCTGCAGCGTCATTTCACCACCGACCCGTTCAAACGTACTGTTTTGCAATACCCTGAGCAGCTTGGTCTGCATTTCCAGCCCCATCTCACCGATTTCATCGAGAAACAACGTTCCCTTATGAGCAAGCTCAAATTTTCCCAATTTTCGCTTAATTGCTCCCGTGAAAGCACCCTTCTCATGGCCAAACAGTTCACTTTCCAACAGCGACTCCGGAATGGCCGCACAGTTAACCTTGACCAGCGGCTGCAGCGAGCGCGGACCGGCTTGATGGATGCCTTCGGCGACCAGTTCCTTGCCGGTACCGCTTTTCCCTGTTATCAGCACGGTAGACTGGACCTGTGCCGCCTTGCCGGCCAGTGCCAGCGCCTCCAGGACGGTATGATGCATGCCGATAAATGACTGAAAGGAGGCTCCCGGCTTCAGCGCCCGGACAATCTTCTGCTCCGGTGTCTCACTGACATACCGTTCCGGATACCAGCGATTTTCCCGCTCTCGCTTCGACTGTTCCTCCAGCTTCTTTGACTTTTCGGTCACTAAGCGAACCGTTTCACTCAGGTTCTGAATAGTATCGCTGTGCTTTAAAACAGATATGATTCCGGTTACCCGGCCATTCGCCAGAATGGGCTGCAGCGTCGCCATAATCTGTGCCGCCGTATTTCGATCAGAGATCAGGGTATGGACAGTTTTGCCCGAAGCAAACACTTGCTTTACCATATCGCCCAGACAGGTATGCTCTAAGCTGGAACCAATCTTTAAGGACCGGTCAATCATGGCGCTGTACGCCTCATTAACATGAGTGATTGCCGCCGCGGCATCCAACACACAAACCCCATCGCCCAACAGCCCCAGCAGCACAGCCAGCTTCCCGTCAACCGACGCCTTTTTGTTCCGGAAGGAACCTGTCTCCACATCCCATACCAGATTTCGGAAATCACGCTCCACAAAAGCCGCCAGTTCCTCCTCCGCCGGCGGCGACACTTCATCCCTTGACGATATCCACAGCTCGGGATTGCGCAGATTGCACAACCGAAGTATGCTGACCACTTCCGTTACCGGTACGGCATCCTTTTTGCCATTGTCGAAGAAAAGCCGTGTCTGCCACCGTTCTTCCAGTTCCCGAGCCTTTAGCATTAGCATCAGCACAAACTCCAGGTTTAGCCGCGCCTCCGCCGCTACAATCGCCCTCTTCATTCGCTTCCTCCCTCACTAAGAAGCCACTGCTGTATGCATGGCAAGTTTCATGCCGGATTGCCTGCCGTATGACCGCAACAGAAGCTCCTCGCCAAAAGGTTTCTGCCCGTCCTTTTTTGCCTGACAGGTAAAAAATCCTGCGCCTGCCGCCGCAGCCCTTACAGCAAAAGTTTCCTAGAAAAAATACCGGCATAAATTCCGCCCTCCTTCTCTGAGTGCAAAAATTTATGCCGGCTCTCTGCTTGACGACATGTATACTATTAACAAAAAGTACCACTGCTCCTTTTATTATACGGGATTGCTGAACAAATGAAAAGGACCTGCCGGGTATTTCAACCCCTCTATTTTTTCTGCTGTACCTTATAAGAAGGATTTTCCAAAAAAAATGTCGAAATTGCATGCATATGTTTGCATTTTTTGATACGAGCATCGGGGGAGGAACTCATCTATGCTTCGCCTTCATTCCTTTAAAGCTAAATTGCTGTTATGGATTATGCCCCTCTTGACACTGGGTTTGCTCAGTCTTAGCGGCGGCGCTTACTGGTACATCAATCATGTCGTGCAGGAAGAGCTAACCGCCAGCATGCTGTCGGTCACCGCTAAGGCTGCCGAGAGCGTTAATACCTGGTGTAAGACCCTGTTGCTCGAACCGGAAACCATCGCGTCCACGCCGGCGGCTAAAATGATTAATCAAAGCTTTCAGCAGATTGATGAAGAAAACGCCAACCGTCACAGCTTTCTGCACCAAAAATATCCCGACATATTTCTGGATATCTATGCGGCCAACCGGGAAGGTGTGTATCATACCATCCAACAATCCGGCAACCGGCTTTCTATCTTTGAAGGCAGCATTCAAAACCGCGATTACTTTCGTTCCATTATGGCCGGCGGCCCTTCTCAGATCACGCCGCCGCTGTTGTCGCGCACGACAGGGCTCCCTACCATCTTCGTGGTAGCTCCCATTACCGATGACCGGCAGCAGCCACAAGGCCTTATCGGTACCGGCATCTCACTGGAATACGTACAACACATCGC
The DNA here is from genome assembly GCF_900141835.1 of Propionispora hippei DSM 15287. Classification (NCBI taxonomy): domain Bacteria; kingdom Bacillati; phylum Bacillota; class Negativicutes; order Selenomonadales; family Sporomusaceae; genus Propionispora; species Propionispora hippei. The sequence goes on from NZ_FQZD01000014.1 coordinate 25,216, forward strand.
CGAAAACCTTAAAATCGGTAAGACCGGTTATGGGGTTGTCATCGCTCAGGACGGTTCTTTTATCTACCACCCGGACCAGACGCTGATCATGGCGAAAAAAATCACCGACATATCCGATCCTGAGGTGGTGGAGTTGGGCAAACGGATGTTGTCGGGCCGTTCCGGCATCTTCCACTTCACCTCCCAGGGCGAAAAGAAGGTAGCCTTTTACCAGCCTGTTCCCTTGACCGGCTGGTCTGTGGCCGCCATGCTGCCGGAAGCGGAACTGCTGGCTCCTATCCGGCAGATGCTCCAGTGGCTGACTGCCATTACGGCGTTTATTCTCCTGCTCATCGGTGGTGTCATCTGGCTGGCAGCCAACCGCTTATCCCGGCCATTACAGGAGATGGAGGCCCATACCGACGAGCTGGCCGCCGGCAATCTTACGCTTGAACCGCTGACAATCCAATCACAGGACGAAATCGGCCGACTCGCCGGCAAGTTTAACTTCATGTCGTCAAAGCTGCGGCTCATGCTAAAGGAATTGGAGGGCAAGAATACTTCCCTGAAGCAGGAAGTTACCGCCCGCCGGCAAGCCGAAACAGCCTTGCAGCAGGCTCATGACAGCCTGGAAATAAAAGTGGAAGAAAAAACGCAGGAACTACTGGCGGCCAATCAGGAACTGACGGCCATGAATGAAGAAATTCAAACGGCCAACAGTACTCTGGCTACCATGAACCAACAGTTGGAAGAGGAGATTCAGGTACGCTGCCAGGTAGAAAACGATCTCGTACTGCGTGAGCGGCAATACCGGGCCAGCGTCAGCCTGTTGACCCGGCCGATTGAAGAAGTCGACCATTGTCTGAAAGCCATCCTGCAAAACGCGCTGCAATTAATTAAAGCACCCGGCGGCTATATTGGCATGTACAGTCCGGAAGGAACCGAATTTATCATCCATCATGCCGTCGGCATTCACGAAGCGCTCCTTGGAGAAAAAATGTCAGCCCACGCAGGGATGAAACAGGATGTATACCGGTCCGGCGAACTCATCTATACGGAAAATTACCAATGTTATCCTGGCCTTAATGGCGACGAACGGCTAAAACGGCTAAGCAGTGTCGTTATGCTGCCTTTAAAGCAGGACGGGAAAATCATCGGTATTCTGGCTGCAAGCTGGATCGACGAACGCCACCCGATTTCCCAGGAGGATATTGAGGTCATCCGGCAATTCGGCGATCTTGCCTCGGTAGCGCTGGAACGGGCCAGTGTCTATGCCGAAAACCGCCATATGGCGTTTCATGATTCGCTGACCGGCCTGCCGAATCGCGCCAGCCTCAACCGCTATCTGGAGGGAGAAATGCAAAAAGCCCGCAGCGGCATCGCCTCCGGTGTTATTTTATTCATTGATATGGATGACCTGAAAATGGTTAATGATAATTTCGGCCATTCCAACGGCGATGCCATTATCACCGCCGTTGCCGGCCATATCCGAGCGATCCTGGACCCCAGCGCCTTTGTCGCCCGTTTGGACGGCGACAAGTTCGTCACGATCCTGCCGGGCGAAGAACACTGCCGGCAGGCGGCCCAGATCGCTCAAAAAGTGCTGATGGCACTGAACCGGGAATATCCGGTGGCCGACCAGAGCCTGCATATGTCCGCCAGCATCGGTCTTGTTATTTATCCGGTCGACGGCGATACAGCCGAAGATATTCTAAAGAAAGCCGACAGCGCCGTTTATGCCGCCAAAAAGGCCGGCCGCAGCAGTTGGCGGTTTTATGATCCCAGTCTGCAGCAGGAGACCTATGAAGCCATCCTGCTCACCAACAGCCTGCGGCGGGTGCTGGAACGCGGCGAATTGTCGCTGCATTATCAGCCGCAGCTTTTACCGGACGGCCGGACGATAGTCGGCTTTGAAGCCTTGTTACGCTGGCACAGTCCGGAATACGGACAGGTCTCACCGCTGCGCTTTATCCCGCTGGCCGAAAAAAGCGGCCTGATTACTCCCATTGGCCAATGGGTCCTGGAAGAGACCTGCCGCTTTGTCAAACGCTTATCCGCCCTGGGCTGGGACGACCTGCATGTGGCCGTCAATATTTCCCCCAAGCAATTGTTAGCCTGTAATTTTGTTTCCCGTATCCGCACGATTATTGAAACAGCCCAAATTAAGCCGAAGCAAATCGTCCTGGAGGTAACCGAAAGCGTTCTCATTGAATCGCTGGAGCAAAGTGTGGAGAAAATGCAGCAGCTCCACGATTTCGGTGTAGCACTGGCTCTTGATGACTTCGGCACAGGCTACTCCTCACTGACCTATCTGAAGAGTCTGCCTGTCGATATCCTGAAAATTGATAAATCCTTTATCGACAAAAACTGTACCGATCATGACCAGCGTCAGCTTGTCGCTTCCATGATCGAACTGGGACACGCTCTCAACCTGACCATCGTCGCCGAAGGGGTCGAAACCGAACCGCAGCTGGAATTACTGCAACAATATGGCTGCGACTGCATCCAGGGCTATATTTTCAGCAAGCCCCTGCCGGAACAAGCGGCACTTGCATTCCTGGAGCAAAAACGCAAAAAGCTCTCCGTCCCGGATGGTCCTTCATAAAAATCATTATCACCTTGTCCCCATAATTGAAACAGACCGGAAGATCGTGGTGCTTCACCAGCTTCTTCCGGCCTGTTATTTTTTTGCCCACCGTTAATCAACCTTGTTCCAAACCGCCCTTCTCCACTAAAACGGTAAACGTACCGTCCCCGTTGTTTTCCACCTGGCATACCTTGTGGCCTTCTTCCTTAAGACTGCGGGGAATATTGGCAATAGGCTCGCCCTCCTGCATCTTAACTGCCAAGTACTGTCGGTCATCAATTTCTTCTAACGCCACCTTTACTTTCACAAAGGTAATCGGACAGACCACATCGGTAATATCAACAAAGGCATCTGCGGTTTGCGCCATTATAATACCTCCTCCAGTTTTGCCTGGAAGAGGTCCCAGCCTACCCGGTCCAGTGTATTGCGGAAACGTTCGCCTTGTTTGGCCTGCTCCTTAAAAAAGGCTAAAGCGGTTTCAATCACTGCGTGCAGCTTTTCTTCTTCAAATAAAATCGGAATGGTCTGCTTGCCAATGGCGATACGGTTGCCGAATAAACCGCCGAACGATACAATAAAGCCGCTGCGGCCGGTCCAGGCATCTACCGGGCAGGATTTGACACATTTGCCGCAATAAGTACATTGCTCCTGCTTAAACTGCAAATGCCGCGCCGTTTTATCCACTGCAATGGCCTCGGTCGGGCAGACGGCTTCACATAACCCGCAAAAGGTGCAAGTATCCTGCTGCCAGGCCGGCTGCAGCCCTCCTTTTACGCCCAGATCATTTTCTTCCGCTTTTAGACAGTTGTTGCGGCAGCCCGTAATGCCCAGTTTAAATTTATGGGGCAGTTCCCGCGCATAATACCGCTCGTCAAACTCCTTGGCCAAGGCTGACGTGTCGATCATGCCGCTGGGGCAAATGGCCGCCCCCTGGCAGGCGGTGATGGTCCGGACTCTGGGGCCGCAGGCCCCCGGCTGCAAACCGGCTTCGGCCAGTTCACGCTTGACTGTATCAATATCCTCCAGCTTAATGTAAGGAATCTCGATACTTTGCCGGGAAGTCATATGAATATAGCCCTGTCCATACCGGCCGGCCAGTTCATACACCTTTTTCAGTTGCTCGGCCTTAATTTGTCCTCCCACCACTTTTAGCCGCAACGAAAATCGATCCTTTTGGATTTGCTTCATAAACCCGCCCTTTTTCAGTTCCTTATAATCGACCTGTGCCATACTATTCCCTCCCTATTATGCGTATTTCTTCTTCACTGCTCGTTCCCTGCACAATCCGGAACCCTTTCACCACCGGCTGCTCCCGGTCGAGCAGCGACACAATGACATAACTTGCCTGCGGATCAAAGGCCAGACGCTTATCTTCTGCCGAAGGACGTGCCGGCGACGCCGGATGGCTATGAAAATTGCCCAGCAGGCTCCAGCCCTGTCGCCGCATATCTTTAACAGCCGCGAATTGCTCCTCCGGATCCATCGAAAAATGCTCCGGACTGTTATCCAGATTGGCAAGCGAATATACCTTTTCCACCACTTTGTTGCCCGCTGCATCCACTGTTCCCCCTAACAGGCCGCAGGCCTCTACGGGTGCAGCAGCAAGGGCTTGCCGGACTAGTTCACCATAACCGGACTCGGTTAAAATAATCAAACCAGGCTCCTCCCTTCGCCATTACCGTTCTTATTTGTGGGCCACCTCGCACACCGCCTGCTCGTAATCAATCAGTTCGGTTATGGTCGGCTGCTCACCGCACACCTGACATTTGGCATTACCAGACAGCTTTACCTTCCGAAAATTCATGGTCAGCGCATCATAGGTAAGCAACTGACCGGTAAGCAGCTCGCCTACTCCCAGTATGTATTTAAGCGCTTCCGTAGCCTGTATGGTACCGATAATTCCACCCATGACTCCCAACACCCCGGCCTGTTTACAGGTCGGAACAGCATCAGGCGGCGGCGGGGCATGAAAAATACAGCGATAGCAAGGACCCTGACCGGGAACATAGGTCATGGTTTGCCCTTGAAACCGGATAATTCCGGCATGAGAGAAGGGCTTTCTCAGCAGCACACAGGCATCATTAATCAAAAACTTGGCCGGAAAATTATCGGTGCCGTCAATAATAAAGTCGTAATCCCGATCCTGGATAATGCCTGTGATATTGCCGGCATTAACCCACTCCTGGTAGGTATGGACGGTGACATCGGGATTCAGCTCCGCGATGGTTTCTTTGCCTGACTGCACTTTGGGCTTGCCTACATCCCTGGTCTGATGAATGATCTGCCGCTGCAGGTTGGATAACTCCACCGAATCAAAATCCACCAGACCAATTGTACCAACCCCCGCCGCCGCTAAAAACACCGCCGCCGGAGCCCCCAAACCACCGGTCCCGACAATAAGCACCTTACTGCCCAGCAGCTTCCGCTGTCCTTTTACACCGACCTCTTTGAGAATAATATGGCGCGAATACCTTTCCAGTTGCTCATTGGTAAAACTCACGCTCTGCCACCTCCCATAAAGTACAAAAATTCCACTTGGTCACCGTCTTTCAGCAACGTAGCGGCAAAATTCTCCCGGTCGATCCATTCATCATTGATTTGTATCGTCACATAATTGGCCATTTCCACCTGTTGGCTTGCCAGCAATTGATCCACACTGATGGCTTCCGTCAAGACCAATTCGTCGCCATTTACTATAATTTTCATAGTTTCAACCCTCCTTTCTATTGCTGGGAAATCGTTGACACAGTGAACCTATCACCAGGCAAAAAGAGGTTAAGGAGATTCCTACACCCGTAAGAATCTCCTTAACCTCCAAAGATTTGGTCAGCCAAGAATTCAGCGCCGCTTCCTTATCCACATCACGATCTTATTTCCCCGTATCAGTTTACTGCAGGGTTATTACCGTCAGGAGCAGCCGCCGCAGGAGCCATGACCGCACTGTGTTGCGCAGCCGCCGGCCAGGTGCCGCAAATGATTATTTCTGATAAATTTTCCCCGCTTACCGTAAGCCTCCAGGGCTTTATCAATACGCCCCGAAACCATAAGCGACAGAAGGCCTTGCTGTTGCAGTTCCCGTTCTGCCCGGGGACCAATTTGAGCGGTTAGCACGACTTCACATCAAGGAGCAACCCGACTTTTTGCCTATGCAAATCCTCCGCTGCCGAATCAGTGTTGGCAGCCAAAAGCTGCCGGCGCTCCAGCAGCCGGTACTCCCCCTGCTCATTGACTTCATAAATCCAAAACTCACCAGCCCGGCCAAAGTGCTCATCAATCAATTCACCATTCGTACTGGTGACCGCGACCTTTGCCATATACAGCACCTCCCTTATTCATTCACCGGCCACTTTTCTCAAACGGCGACCGGTACCGCATCGGCAAGCAATCCCGCCAGCCGCCGGCCAATAAGCTGCTGAAACTCCGCCTGTTTGCCTGTTGCGCCATGATCAAACTCGGTTACGACAAATTCCTTAGGCGCCTGGTACTGCTCGTATAGTTCCTGGGAACCCGCCAGCGGCACCACCACGTCCGCCGTCCCGTGAATAATCAGCAACGGTGTGGTAAGCCGGCTCGCCGCGCTGATTGGGTCATAATCCTGGGTAGCCAAGCCCTTGACAAACTGACTGTACAGAGTGAAGCCCCGGTCAAAGAAATTTTCAATCTTCTCGCCGCGCAAAGACTTCTGCCAAAGCTCCGGCCCGATGATCCGTTCCTGGAAATTAGCCACCGGCTTGGTTACCGGCGCGAAAACAATACGGCCCATCACCCGCTCGATTTGATCTTCGTGTGTCAGTACCACCAACCCGCCCAGACTGTGACCATAAAGCACCACCGGTGATGTGGCAAACTGGTCCTGTCCGTCCACCCACTGCAGCACATTGGTCAAATCCTCCTGCCAGCCGGTTATGCTGGTATCGGTGGCAAAATCGCCGTCGCTGTCACCGGAGCCGATATAATCAAAACGCAGCACACCGTATCCTGCTTTTTCTAAAAAATTAGCTAAATTTAACGTAAGATGGTTATACCCCACCTTATTGCCGGTAAAACCATGGCACAGCACCAACAGCGGAGTTCCCGGTTTAAAGCCTTCCGGCAAGTGCAGCATGGCCGACAGGCGCTGTCTTCTGCTTGCAATCCATAGATGTTCTTTCATACACTTGGCCTCCTTCTTTATGACAAGTACCCGGTTACCAACTAAAAAAGGTCAAAAGAGATTGACAAATTGCCAATTTCTTTTGACCTTCAGTTATCTGATGAGCCAGGACACATCCATATAAATAACTCATTTATTATATTAACTGTATCATCAATAAAGAAAGTTGTCAACATCCAGGCCGTCTTCCACGTTACCCTTAAGCGAACACCTTGTTAAAGGCCTGTTCCAAATCCGCAATTAAATCCTCAGGAGTCTCCAGACCAATAGATACGCGGACTGTTTCCGGTGTAATACCGGCCAGTCTTTGTTCTTCAGCTGTCAATTCGCCGTGGGTTGTTTTGGGGGAGTTAATGATTAAAGAACGGGCATCACCCAAATTAGCCTGATAACTGAACAAATTCAGCGAATCAATAAATGCCGAAATCTGCTCATCGGTACCCTTGACTCCGAAAGTAAACAAACCGCCGGCTCCTCTGGGAAGATATTTCTCCGCCAGAGCCCGGGACGGACTGTTCTTTGCCCGGGGGTGCCTGACCCAGGAAACAACGGATTTTTCCTCCAGATACCGCAGTATCTTATCAGTGTTGGCAACCTGTTTTTGCATCCTTTCTGAAAGTGTCTCCAAACCTAACAAAACCAAATAAGCATCAAAAGGACTTAGCGCCGCACCGAAATAATTCAAATAGTTTAGACGGACCCGGAAAGTGAAGGGGGCGTCCGGAAATACCTGCAGAAAATTCCGGGGACTGCCCGTCGCATCCCGCAGGGTATGATAAGGCTCCAGGAAATGGGGGAACTTGCCGTTGTCCCATTTAAACCGGCCGCTTTCCAGGATTACCCCGGCAATCACATTGCCATGCCCGCTTAAGGCTTTGGTCGCGGAATAGACCACAATGTCGGCCCCGTATTGAATGGGATTGAGCAGATAAGGAGTTGCCACCGTGTTATCCACAATCAAGGGAATATCATTCTCATGGGCAATCTGAGCCAGCTTTTCTATATCGGCCACAATCGCATTGGGATTGCTGATGCTTTCCACATAGATGGCTTTGGTATCCGGCTTGATGGCCCGGCGAAATTCTTCCGGATCATCGGGCTTTTCAACCTGATCGATGCCGATACCGAACTTCGGGTAAATTTTTTTAAAACTGTCAAAGGTTCCGCCGTAAAGCTGCGGGGTAGTCAGTATCCTGCCGCCTCCTTCAGTTACATTGAGCAGGGTATAGGAAATCGCGGCCATGCCGGACGCTACGGCCACAGCGGCAGCGGCCCCATCCAAAGCCGCCAGCCTTTCTTCCAGTACTGCCACCGTGGGATTGCCGATCCGGGTATATAAAAATCCCGGTTCAGCAAACGTAAACAACCGGGACATCCGGTCAGTATCCCCTAATTCGTAGGAGGCCGTCTGATAAATCGGAACCGAAACCGCCCGATTGTGCTCCTCCGGCTTGTAGCCCGCCCTTACTTTCAATGTGTCAAAACCGTATAATTGCTCCTGTGCCATACGTTAACCACTCCCTTCACGCCTTGTTTATATGCCTTATAGGTTGCTATTTACCGGTACGTGTCCAGCACCCGGTCATACAGATCCTCAATTAGCCGGAGTCCCCCGTTATAGCCGGCGTAGCCGCCATGCAGCACAAGACGGTAAGCGACCGGCACGCTGACAATCAAAAGATCGGCACCGATTTCTTTGGCTAAATCCCGTTCCCAGCCGCTGCCGATAATCAACGACCGGTTTTTCCGCTCATCGGCCCGGATTTCCTCCTGAATAGCGCCGCCGTCAATAGAAAAGCGGACTTCGGCGGAACGGAGCGGGGAAATATTGGCAAACTGGCTGCGTACAGCTTCCTGATACTCCTCCGGTATATTATCAATCACAAACTGTCTGGCCGGAATAATACCGAGCTCATTCAACAGATATTTGGCCAGGCCGACAGCATAGGTTGCGTCCAAAATGGTATAAAACCGCCGCGGCAGGCCGTAGCGGAATTCCAGCATGAAGTCCGCCGTTCTCTCAATATGCATATAAAACCGTTCTTCTTCTTTTCGAATAAATTGTTCTGCCTTCTGCCGGTCTACCTTGGCAAAATCGGCCACTTCCCGTAAGAATTTGGAGGTCTCATTGCCGCCGACCGGCAGATAGGGGAAATGATAATAGGCGGTTCCATATTTTTGTTCCAGGTGTTTGGCAATCGCCAGTCCGGACCAGGCATTGACAACCAGGTTGAATTCGGCATGGGGAATGGACTTCCATTCGTCAACCCCGCCCGAACCTACGCCGAACAAAATGTTGACCTTAAGACCGATGCCTTCCAGAATACGCTTAAGCTCTTCCAGATTGCCGTTCCAGTACGGGTCCTGATAGGGAATGGTTGCAAACACGTTAACCAGTCCCGGCTGTTTCGTTCTGTCCGGGCTGAACTTGTCAACATACTGATCGATAATGGCGTTAACCACCTTTTCATGGCTTACGTAATTATTGCTTTTAAAACCACCGGTTTCCACATACACAATAGGTTTATCCTGCGCCTGATACTGACCGGTCACCTGACCGATATCGTCGCCGACAATGTCCGAAGTACAACCGGTCAGCACCACATAGAGATCGGCGTCAATCACTTTGAGCGCACCCTCGATTACATGCTTCAGCTTTTCTTCCCCGCCAAAGACAATCTCCGCTTCACTGGCATTGGTGCAGGGTACGGTATTACCGCCGGCATAGCCTTCCCCCTGACCCAGCAGCCGGTTGATTTTATCGCCGCAGCCCGGTCCGGCATGCAGAATCGGCACCGCCCGTTTAATGGCTACGATAGACTGCTGAGCGCCGAGAGCACAGGAGTAACGGGGCTGTTCAATAAATGTCGACATGGGCGTCACCTCTTAGAAAAGAAAATGGATTTTGTTCCAGCCACCATTTGGTATAAGGCATGGTACTATGTTTGGCAAGATTGGTGACAAACTCCCTGTTATCAAGCGTTTCCAGTATCCGCTCCGCGTAATTAAGAACTCCCTGATAACCAAACCCAAACTGCTCGTCACCGATCAGTAAAGTTGGGATACCCAGTTTGGCACCCCAAAGGGTCATGCCCCCGTGTCTGGCAATCATGATGTCCGGCCGGACTTTGTTCAGGATATTCACCAGCTCATAGGCTTGTTTGTTGCAGACATTATAGTTGGGCACATCGCCATAGGTATTGATATCATGAGCCAGCGCATCGGAGGTAATATCGCCATTATCATAGATCGGATCATGATGAAAAATGGCCGCCCCCTGAACCTCCAGCCCCAATTCTCTAAGCAGCGCAATCAAGGCATGCCCGTGGGCGGCTCCTGCCGTCAGGTAGGCGGTTTTTCCCTGCAGTTGCCGGCGAAACTCCTCCAGCTTTGGCAGCACCCGCTGATGCTCCCGGACAATCAGTTTTTCAATTTCCTGTTCCCGGTCCAATACCCGTCCCAGTTCCCGCAGCCAATTGTCCGTTCCGGCTATTCCATAGGCCGGCGGGGCTTTGATTTCCGGCACACCGTATACCTGTTCCAGCGCTGCGCCGATATAGGTCCCCAGCGTTGGGCAGATCTGGATGGTCGCTGCCGCCTCGGCGATATGTTCCAACTGGGCAACGGTGGAAAAAGGAACGATATAGTCGGCTTCGTAGCCTAGGGGGTTCAAGATTTCGTCGAAGATTTTGCTGCCCCAAAAGTTGATAATGTTTACTTTATTGCTTTTCTGCTGCGGCGGTTTCACGATCTTCCTGACAATGGAATGGTACGCCGCATCAAAGCCCGTTGTCCAGATTTTGGACTTAAACCCTTCACAGAAGCAGGCTACCACGGGAATGCCCAGTTCTTCGGCCAACGCGTTGGCCACACCCTCGACATCATCACCGATAATACCGGAGGCGCAGGAGGTCGTTATAAAAATGGCCTTCGGCTTTACCCGCCGGAAAACTGCCCGGATCGTGTCTTCCAGCTTTTGCGTCGCGCCAAAAATGGTATCCTCTTCTTCGATATTGGTGTTAAAATACCGGCCGATTACCGGTGGCAGTTCACGTTCCATCTGACCCACCCGGTAAACAAAATTAAACGTAAACATGTCACCCGCACAACCTATCGGGGCATGATTAACCACGGCCGCATCCTGAATCATAGAAAGCTGGCAAAAGGCGTTGCCCGAGCTGCAGCCCATGCACTGGCTGAAGCTCCGGTCACTGTCTCTTAGTTTTCCGGCCCGCGAACACTGCACCAGTTCCCGGGCGGTTCCCTCAAAGCCGGTGATCGAACCCAACCGGGCTTCCCGTGTTAACACCTCTGCTGCTTTAAGATTAATGGCACTCATCTGGACTCCTCCCCTATCTCCTGTTGCTGTCTCCGGGAAAACCGAGCCGGTACGCCCCGGTAAGTACAGCCATTTGGGTCTTTTTATACAAAAAAGACCGGATTAAACCCCTGCCATGCAAGAGCTTAATCCGGTCTCCGGTCTATTGATCGGTCAACCATACCACTATGTACTTACGCCTTATTGTAAGCTGACCGGCCGGCCCTTGTCAAGCAACTTTCGCGGCTCTCTACCCTCACAGATCTTTAGGACGATAGCCCGCATTCGACAAAGGCTTGCTCCAGATCGGCGATAATATCCGCCGCAGCCTCCAGGCCGATACTGAAACGAAGATGTCCGTTCCGGAATTCGGGCGGATAAAAATGATTGCGTTCGTCATCGGGGCCGACATAGACAATCAGGCTTTCATCATGACCGATGGAAACGGCCGGAACAATTAATTCCAGCGAGTTGATAAACCGGTTATGGATGGCGGCATCGGCTTTTAACCCAAACGCCATAACCCCGGAAAACAACGACATTTGTTTTTGGGCAATCCCATGCTGCGGATGACTGCTGAGACCGGGATAAGCCACAAAATCCACCGCCCGGTGTCCTGCTAAAAACTCAGCCACCGTTTGCGCGGTCCGGCTATGCTGCTCCATGCGCAAAGGAAGGGTAACCACACCGCGCATGATCAGCCAGGCATTAAACGGACTGATCACGCCGCCCAGATTGACCATGGCCTGCCGCTTGATCCGGTTAATCAGCTCCTTACGGCCGATAACCGCTCCGCCCATGGCATCGCCATGACCGTTAATATATTTAGTCAGGCTGTGAATGACAAGATCGGCGCCCAACGCCAGTGGCTGCTGCAAATAGGGTGAGGCAAAGGTGCTGTCCACGCTCAGCAAGGCTCCGGCCGCCTTGGCAATCCCGGCGATGGCCGCTATATCGCTGACCCGGGTAGTCGGATTGCCCGGTGTTTCAATATGGATCAACCGGGTATTGGGACGCAGCGCCTGTTTAATCTCTTCCAGGTTGGCGGTATCCACCAGTGTGGTTTCCACGCCATACTTATCAGGAAAATATTCCTGTAGCAAACGATAAACGGCTATATAGGAAACGTTGGAGCAAATGACATGGGACTGACTGTCTAAAAAGGTGAAAAATACGCCGGCCAGGGCCGAAACACCGGTGCCTAACACCACGCAGTCTTCTCCCCCCTCCAGGGCGGCCAGTTTTTCCTGCAGGTAAATCTGATTGGCCGAAGTATTGCGGGTATAAACCAGTTGGTCGGGATCGCTCCAGTTCATGGCGGAGGCATCCTCCGGCAAGCGGTAGCTGTTGGCCATCGTCAAAGGTCTTCGAATCGCCCCGGTTTCCTTATCAATGCCATTGCCGGCATGTATGCATTTTGTCCGAAAATCAATCTGTGTTTTCTTCATCCCTGCTGTGACCTCTTTTCCGTTATTATTTTTAACCTCAGTCTACTCCCTGCCGCCGCGGACCGTCTAGTGGTCTGTAAACGCTAAAGCAATAGGCTGAATTGCGAGAGATTTTTCGTCCTGCGAGGCGGAGGAGGCGCACATATCGGGAATATGTAAGCCGACGACAACAAAGCAGGGCAGAAAAGATCTCGTAAGAACACTATAGCATTAGGGGTTACAAACCACTAGTACCTTGTCAATCCTAACACTGTAAGAATAATGGCGAGGGTATTTTTCGCGAGACAAGGCGGAGGACGGAGGCATACCGTTAGTATGCCGACTGACGACAACGAAGGCTTGCGGAAAATAGACCGTCAGTATTCACTGGATTAGGGTTGATAAGGTACTAGCAAGGTGTGAGGCAGCAAAATCTGGTCTTGGCAGTAAACAAAAAGAGCTGAAGGTCAAACGAATTGCGTTCGTTTGACCTTCAGCTCTCTGATCAGTCTAGCTATATCATAGCATACACAGCCCTGCATTTCAATCGCTTGCCGGCATTTAGCCGGACAAGTCAGGCGCTGGCCCCGACCGTGGTGGTGTAGATTTTCTCGATGAGCGTCAGCGCGCCCCGGTAGCCAATATAAGAGCGGGACAGCACCACTTCATAAGAAGCCGGAAACCCTACTTCAACAATGGAGCCTTTTAACTCTTTGGTTAAATCCCGTTCCCAGGTAGTCCCGAAAATAATGGGCGGTTTGTGACCAAAGTTAGCCTGCCGGAGAATCTGGTGGATATGATAGCTGTCTTCCTCGAACTCCACATCGGTGGCAACGTCAGCGGCAATCCTATGATACTCGGCCCGGATGGCCTCACGGTATTCCTCCGGCGGATTTTCCGTAATAATCTGCTTGCCGGGAATCACCCCCAATTGGTTCACAAGAAACTTGGTTATCGCCAGGTTATAGGCACTGTCACCGACCACGGCAAACTTAGCCGGCAGGCCCCACCAGTATTCGGCATAAAAATCGGCAAAATCCTCTAAATAGCGATAATAGGTTTTTTCCTCGCTTTGAATAAACGCCTCGGTTTTCGCTGGATCAAGCCCGGCAAAGTCAGTTACCTGGCGCAAAAACCGGCCGGTCTCCTGAGCCCCAATCGGAATAACCGGCACATGCAAAAAAGGCTGACCGTAGGTTTCCTCCAGGTGCTGGGCTGTCTGCAGTCCCAGCCAGGGAGAAAGCACCAAGTTAAACTGAGCTTTCGGGATGGACTTCCATTCGGCGATCCCCTGCGACTCTGTGCCGAACAGGATATTGACCTTAAGACCGATTCCTTCCAAAATCCGTTTGATTTCCGCCAGGTCGCCCCGCCAAAAGGTATTATGATAGGGCAGCAGCGACCATACATTAACCAACCCCTGCTCCCTGGGACCATCATAGGGACCGACATATTGATCGATGATGGCTCTTGTCACCAGTTCATGACCGGTAAAGTTGTTCCCTTTAAAGCCACCCGTCTCGGCATAAACAATGGGCACGCCCTGCTCCTGGAACTCACTTACCACCGAGCCAACATCATCACCCACCAGATCGGCAATACAGCCTGTCAGCACTACAAACAGATCGGCTTCAAGAATGTTCAGGGAGGCGGCAATTAACTCCCGCAGGCGCTCTTCGCCACCGAAAACTACATCTTTTTCCGACGAATTGGTACTGGGGACTACGGCCCCGCCGCCATAACCGCCGCCCTGAAAGCCATTATAAAAACCGACATTCATAAATTGTTTATCCGCACAACCCGGTCCGCAATGGACGATCGGGATGACCCGGGGAATAGCGGCGGCGCTGTGCAGGGCGGCGATGGAGCAAACATAGCGGATCTGCTGGATGGAGTTTGTTCTTCCCTCCCGGCCGGATACATTGTCAATCGTCTCCAGGAAATTTTTCTTCTCAGACATACGCGGCTCGCTCCTTTTTCAGTAAATTGGCATCCTTGGCCAGGATAAACGGGTCTTTCTGCTTCAGCCACCAGGACTTATAGGGAAGCCGGGTATGGGCGGCCAAATCCTCATGGAATTTTTTATGGGCCATAATTTCCAGAATGGTTTCGCCCAAATTAATAATTCCCTGATAGCCCAGCGCATGGTGTTCATCCCCCAGTGGCGCGGCCGGAATGCCTAAACGGGAAGCCAGCGGGGCCAGCCCGTTATGGCGGATCAGGATAAAGTCCGGTTTGACTCGTTGCAACAGACCGTAAAATTGATACTGCTGGCGGTTGCAGACACTAAAGGCAGGAACGTCGCCATAATGGTCGACGAGGTGGGCCAGGGAATCCTGCCGGGCATCCTGACTGTCATAAATCGGATCATGATGGAAAACCAGCGAACCGTCAACCTGAATACCCAGTTCCCGCAGCACAGCAATCAGGCCATGGGCATAGGCCGAGCCGGTAGCCACATAGCCCTTGAGTCCCTTAAGCTGCTGACGCAGCTCAGCCAGACGGGGCGCGATCCGTTGATGTTCCTTGGCAATATAGACTTCCGCCTGCTCCTCCCGGTGCGTGACTCTGGCCAACTCCCGGAGCCAGGCATCGGTGCCGGCAAAGCCATAAGGCTGGGGAGCCTTGACTTCGGGTACGCCAAACTGCTGCTCCAGAGCGGCTGCCATGTACGAGGACAAGGTATAGCAAAAGCCGACCGTAGCTGCCGCTTCGGATAATTGCGCCAGGTCATCCACCGTAGCCAGATCCACCACATAATTAACCCGCAGACCCAGTTCAGCCAGCATCGGCGTAAACACATCGGAGCCCCAGAGGTTGATCACGTTAACCAGGTCTTCCTGCTTTTTCGGATTTTTCCGGACAAGCTGCCGCACAATGCCATGCTGCGTGGCATCAAACCCTGTACTCCAGTGCTTGGATTTAAAACCCTCGCAATGAAGCGGAATGACCGGAATGCCAAGTTCCGCCTCCATTTGGCTGGCCACACTGTCCACATCATCACCGATAATACCGGTGGAGCAGGAGGTGGAAATAAAAATGGCTTTGGGCTTGTTGCGCTCCCAGGCATCGCGGATGGACTGCTGTAACTTTTCAATACCGCCGAACACCATATCCTTCTCTTCCAGATTGGTGCAAATCATTCGCAGGTTTTCCACCGGCAGCTTGCGCAAGGCAAGGCCGTTACGATAAATGGAATTATAAATCACCTGTCCGGCGCCACAGCCGATTGGCGAGTGCTGAACAAGTACGGCGTCCCGCACATTTCCTGCCTGGCACTCCACCATCTGCTCACTGCAAACCGAGCCTTGCGTAAACGGACCCTGCAATTCGCAAAGGGTACGCGCCTTGTCCCGGCCACCGCATTGTCCCCCGCAGCTTTCGCCGCGCGCATAGGCCGACTCACGGGAAAGCTCGGACGCTTTACCGTCCCAGGCAATAATTGTCCCCAGACGCTGCTCACGGCTTTCCACCACCGGTGTATCCAGATTGATCTTCATGGTTTTATCCTCCTTGTATGAAAATTAAAGGCTGAAAGTCTACTCCGTTTACGAGTAGACTTTCAGCCTTTAGTTTGATAACTAATCAGCTCTCCTATCGATTGTAAGGGCCCCGGGCTTTACATAAACCGGTGCCGCCGCTGGGCCGAAATAAGTTCGGTATTCATACCCGCCTCATGCAGACCACCGCTATAGCGGCCATGTTCCATTTTGACGCAGAGATCCATAACGGTAAGCAAGCCGGCGGCACGGGCTTTTTCCGCTGCCGCCAGGTTGATAATTTTTAGCTGCAGCCACACCGCCGGTATCTTACAGGCTATCGCTTCCTCCACGATAGGCAGGCAAGCCTCAGCCGGCCTGAATATATCCACTAAATCAACAGGCTGGCCAATACTGGCTAAGTCGGGATAACACTTTTCGCCAAGAATCTCCGTGGCCCGGGGATTGACCGGAATGATTTTATAGCCGGCTGAGCGCAGATAAGTGGCAACAAAATGGCTGGCTTTCTGCCGTTCGGCCGATAAACCGACGATGGCAATAGTCCTGGTATGATCCAGAATCTTTTGAATAACCTCCGGATTTTGATAAAGAGCCTGCTCCTCGCCAGTCAACGCCGAATTCATAGTTAGCGAGCCGCCAGTGCCTGTTCCAGATCCCATAGCAAATCCTCCCCTGTTTCTATTCCCACCGACAGCCGGATAAGTTCAGGTCCCACACCGGAGCTTGCCAATTCTTCGTCCGTAAGCTGCTGGTGTGTCGTAGATGCCGGATGGATGATCAGACTGCGTACATCACCGATATTCGCCAAATGACTGAACAGTTTTAACCGGGCAATGAATTTCTTGCCGGTCTCCCGCACATTTTCGCCGGGCTGTTTCTTTAACCCGAAGGACAGCACAGCTCCGGCTCCTTTCGGCAGGTACTTTTGAGCGATATCATACTGGGGGTGGCTGGGCAGCCCGGCGTAGGAAACCCACGCCACTTTGTCATGTTCTTCTAAAAACTGCGCCACTTTTCGTGTATTTTCCACATGCCTGTCCATCCGGATTGACAGCGTTTCAATGCCCTGCAGCAGTAAAAAGGCATTCATTGGCGACAAACAGCAGCCCGTATCCCTCACTGTCTCGGTCCGCACTTTCATTAAATAGCCGTAATGGCCAAAGGTATCATAAAATTTAAGATTATGGTATTTGGGCGAAGGCTCGGCAATGGACGGGAAAGCGGAATAGTCGAACTTACCTGATTCCAGTACCACGCCTCCCAGTGAATTACCATGGCCGCCAATAAATTTAGTGGCTGAATACACGGTAATCGTCGCGCCAAACTCCATGGGTCGGCATAGGTAAGGCGTTGCCAGCGTATTATCAATAATCAGCGGTATGCCGTGGCTCTTGGCCAAGGCCGCCACCTGTTCAATATCCAGTATACTGCCGCGCGGATTGCCGATCATTTCACTGTAGAGGGCTCTGGTCTTAGGCGTAATGGCTTGTTCCCAGGCACGAAGATCGGTGGGATCCACATAATGAACGGGATTACCCATTTTTTTCAACGTATGGGTTAACTGGGTAACCGTTCCGCCATACAGATGGGAGGAGGCCACCAGTTCATCACCCGGCTCTAACAGTGTCATAAGCGCCGCCAGTTGGGCCGCCATACCGCTCGAAGTGGCCACCGCACCGGTTGCACCTTCCAGGGAAGCCATTCTTTCTTCAAAGATGGCTACCGTAGGATTGCTGATGCGTGAATAAATATGCCCGTACTGCTTGAGGTCAAATAACTCCGCCGCATGGTCGGCATCATAAAACACAAAAGAAGAGGTCTGATAAATCGGCACAGCCCGCGCCCCGGTCTGCGTATCCGGAATATGTCCGGCATGAATCATACGGGTATCAAAGCCAAACCTGCGTTCGCCGGTCATTTTATCAGCTCCTTATAAAGGCAGCCACGTTAGGATCTTGCTGAAGCTTTGCCAAATCCTCGGCCGTCGGCAGTTTCGATTTATCCCGTTCCACATTAACCAGGCATAAAAAGCCCAAATGATCGCCACGGCTGGCCTTAAATTGATGCCAGGTATTGGGTGGTACGGTTATCACATCATTTTGCTCAATAGAATGAATGGTATCCCCCAGGAATACTTCTCCCTTGCCGCGTAAAATAAGCACTAAGTGCACATGTTCATGATATTCCAGTGAAGAGTAGCCATCGGGTTGCACTTCGAAATACCGCAACTGACAGGGTAAATTCCCCAAACCGTCAAACAATACCTGACGGGTAATGCTTTTAAAGTTGGTACCGTTTTCCTGATAAGCCAGGACTGAAACGTTATCCCAGGTAAAATCTCCGTTATGACGAGTGATCATACTTTATTTCCTCCTTTAACGGAGACTGTGGTCATTGCCACCATCTGGCACATGTTTGCCGCAGCCTCCTTATTGCCATTGCAATTATACGGTATTCGTTTAATCCGATGGTAATGATCCATAGGCAACCACTGAT
This sequence comes from Propionispora hippei DSM 15287, assembly GCF_900141835.1. Taxonomy (NCBI): domain Bacteria; kingdom Bacillati; phylum Bacillota; class Negativicutes; order Selenomonadales; family Sporomusaceae; genus Propionispora; species Propionispora hippei. The sequence goes on from NZ_FQZD01000014.1 coordinate 43,676, forward strand.
TAATTCACACTGCACGTCCTGATGGATCTTTTTCCGCCTGACTGCGTCAGCAAAACCTTGAAATAGAGACCGCTATTCCTGCAGTTTTGCTTCCTTGCCAGACGAAAAAATCTCTCGCCAGGCCGGCAGACTCATTAAATCAGTGGTTACCTAAGCCTTATGACAAAGTATCCACAATCTGACGGAAATAGCGGCAATTCGCTACTAAATCCGGCCCTTGTTTAAACAAGCCACCGCCCATTAAAAAAACAACGTCTTTTCCGTATACCTCCAGCATCTCCGGAACCTTCTCCAGCGTCATGCCGCCCCCCGGGCTGGGAAATATCGGTTTGATATGCCCCATTGGCACCTGCGTACCGGCGACAATACTCCGGCATTCGTCCCGGCTGAAAGAAAACCGTCCGCCAAAGTTAGGATAGATGACCGCATCGGCGCCGGCCAGCCGGCTAAGCTGACCATACAACGCGTAATGGGCGATACCCATACCCTGACTGGCCGCCATTACGTAGCTTCCCTGAAAAGCCGGATGACTGAATACCGGCAGGGCCAGACTGTCGTCGTCAGCCAAATAGCGCATGGCATCCAGCCCGGTTAACGCCGGCGAAATCAACAGCCCACCGGCCCCCGCCGCTTTAGCCAAGCGGGCCCGCTCGGTAATTTCACCAAAAGCAGCGGTAACATTCGGAACATAGATACTGCTATGGCCTGTCTCCTTATTGGCTTTGGCCACGGCTGCCGCGCAGCGGGTTATCCGTTCCTCGTAAGGAGCAAACACCTGATTGGAAAGGCCATGATCGTCTTTAATAATGTCAATACCACCCACGGCGCATTGATAAGCCAGCTCGGCCAGTTGGTCCGCCGTCAGCCCCATGGGTTTTAAGGCAACAAACAAGAGCGGACGATCAGTCACGGTTAGCAGCCGGCGTAAACCATCCCGGCCAAACCGGGGACCTTTAAAAGCGTTTAGCAAACCCGGCGGCAGGTCCAGCTTTTCCACCAGAATTCCCGGCTTGATGCTGATATTGCCAAACAGGACATTGAGAAACTGAGTCAATTCATAGGCTGTGCTTTCAACGGCATAACTAATATCAGCGTAATATGCGCTATCCGCTTTGGTAAAGGATTCAATACGCCCTACGATTTCATCGCGGATAAACCCTGGTTGTAACAGTTCGGCCGGATATTCCACCGTTTGCTCCACACAAATATCCCGGGCTTTGGCATAGGCCTCCTGTTCTTCACCGGTAAGACGGTAAGTTACTATAAACCGTTCTCCTGAAATCATAGAATCTCCTCCTTATTAACCGCTCACAGTTTGCCCGGCCGGCTTGCTCTCTTTGTTGGCATCTTCCAGATAGGAATGCACAGCGGTTCTGTTTTTCTTAAACCAGAAGTAGAGCGCAAAGTATATGACCAGTACGCCGCCAATGATAATAACATTCTGGCTTAAAAAAGCAAGGAAGAGAAGGCCCATGAACGGATGAGCCAGAATACCGAAGCTGGTAATCATTACGCCAACAGCCGGGATTTTTACGCCAACCTGAGTGGCTACCTCGGTAAAGAGCGGCGCCGTATAGGAGCACATGTACAGCCCCAGGGCAAACCAGATGGCCCCGGAGATAATGCCTTTAAGAATGTTGCCGTTCGATACGGCAATAACCACTTCGATCATAAACGGCAGCGCAATTAAATCCACCATCGGCAACGTCGTATTGCCCGGTAAAATGAGCGCCAGTACAACCATCACCGGAATTAAAATAATACCGGTAATTAATGTTGCCGGTTCACCATAGCCAGCCGCATCATTAACGGCCAAATACCATTCCCTGCTTTTCACGCCGCTTTTGGCCGTTTTCTTGCTCGCTTCGGTAAGCGGCAAAAACGCCGAGGCAAACACACCGGCCACTTTGGGGAAGATATTCATAACGGCGGCCGTACCGATGGCCAGCCCGGCGATTTCGCCCCAGGCGGTCAAAGTGGACAATCTGCTTAGATTACCCATAATACCCAGGAAAATACCGAGTAAAAAGCCTAAGAACATAGGTTCACCCAAAAAGCCCAGTTTCTTTTGTATGCTTTGCGGATTGAGGTTTATTTTATGTAAGCCAAACTTATTTAAAAGCCAGTTCATGGCTACGGCGTACGGAACAGCCTCCAGATGATGGGGTGCCGTCATGGCGCAATTGGGATACCCATAGTAGGTCGACCAGCGTTTGGCCAAAACTTCGGCAAAAAGCAAAATATATAGATTCATAACAATCATGCAGAAAACAGCTAATACCATATTATTCGTCAATAAATAGATCAAAGATCCCCAGACCATAAAAGAATAATTATTCCAAAGATCGCCGGGCATAAAAATATTAGTCCATTTCAGTAAAAATAACACAATTTGAACTAACAGGGCCAATCCGACGAAAACCATGCCTACTTTCGTGGAATAGCCTACGATTGCCGTTGTCTGCCAGCCTAAATCCATGACCGGCAGGTTAACACCCGTAATTTCCACCATGCGCTTTACCACCGGCGCTACCAGCGGAATATACGAACCAATCAGCATATTAAAACCTGTCAGGCCGATCCCGGCCAACAGTGCGGCATTAAACGCCTGCTTGGGTTTTATCTTCAGAAACAGGGCAACAATAAACAACACAACCGGTACAAAAATAGCCGCTCCGAAGGTATCAAAAATTTGTTTCAATACTTCAAAAAACATATACTACCACTCTCCCGCTCATTTAGATTGACCATTATGCTTCGGCTTCCAGTCCCTTAATCACACCAAGCGCCCGTTCCAGGAACTCCTCTTCACCGAAGCCGGTCAGAAAACCAACGGCATTAATGGCCGGAATAGCAAATTCACCGGAAATGGGGCTGGTATGGGCAATAAAATCATAATTTCCTGCCAGCAAGGCACTTTCCACGCCGCCCGGATTGACTTCCACCGTAACAATCTCGTAGCCCACTTCCCCTAATCTTTCTTTCAGCTTGCCTGATACCATGGCCGAGCTTACTGTTCCCGATCCACATACACTCAAAATTCTAATAGGCCTCATCATATCTCCCCCTAAATTTTTTTATTATTCACATATGGCCGGCAGGCAAGCCGGACAGCAGGCTGCAAACCTCTGTTGCCACAGTTGCCTGTTTTATCTTGGTAAGCAGCGTTTCATCCTGAAGCATGGTCATTAGCTGGGTCAGTACTGCAAGATGTTTTTCCGGTTTGTCGACGGCAAGCATCATGACAATTTCTACAGGCAGCACAGTATCCAGGCTCCCCATCATCTGGAAAGCTACCGGCTGTTGCAAGATGCCCACTGCCAGGGCAGGCTCCAGTACATGACTGCTGTCGGTATGGGGAACAGCCACACAAGTCCCGGCGCCCGGCAAACCGGTAGGATATTGTATTTCTCTTTGCAGCACGGCGTCCTTATAGGACTCTTTTACCTTCCCCTTGCCAAACAGCGTATCCGCCAGCTTGCCAAGCACCTCTGCCGGAGTTTGGGCCGCCATGTGCAGCCGGACCAGCTCTGCGTCGATCAGGTTCAAAGCTTCACCTCCCTTCCTTTTTAATAAGCAAAACCGCTAGTGCCTCATCCGGCAGAAATCTATAGCAGACCACCGGCCTTTTTGCCGTCAGTCTTCGTTGTCGTCGGCTTACATAGATCCGATATGCGCGCCTCCTCCGCCTTGCCTGCCGCCAAAAATTCTCGATGTTACACTACATCTTCCTACCGGATGAGGCACTAGAGACACAAAAAGAGGCTCCGGAAAAGAAATGCTTATCTTCTCCGGAGCCTCTAGTCTCTCTAGTCAGCTCATTACCTATTATAGAAATCATACTATACGGTTTCTTCTTTAGTCAATCCATCTGATCATTTCCCCGATAGTTCTAGAGTTTCATTCATACTGCCGGTACGGTAACCCTCCAGATCGAGGGTCACAAAAGAAAATCCCAGTTTCTTTAATTCCTGGCTAATCCGCAGCGAGTTTTCCGGCTGGGCTAACAGGGGAATATCTTTGGCCGCCACTTCGATCCGCGCGATATCGCCATGATGCCTGACCCTGATCTGACCCGAACAAAGCGTCTTGATAAAGGCTTCCGCCAGTTCCACCTGCTTTAACCGTTCGGCTGTAACCGGCAGCCCGTAGACAATCCGGGATGACAAACAGGCGGCGCTGAGTTTTTTCCAGGTCGGCAGGCCCCATTCTTTGGACAGGCTGCGAATCTCTTCCTTGGTTATGCCGCATTCCAGCAGCGGGCTGCGTACACCCGGCAATTCGGCAACAGCCTGCATGCCTGGCCGGTAATCGGCCAGATCATCGGCATTAGAGCCTTCCAAAACCCAATGGAAGCCCTGCTCTTTAGCCCAGGCAGCAATTACGGTAAACCGCTCCATTTTGCAATGGTAGCAGCGTTTTTCATCATTCTCAACAAAACTGGCATTATTAAGCTCACTAATCGTAAGCAAAACATGCTTGATACCCAATTTCCCGGCGATCTCCACCGCCTCTTTCCGCTCACTGGCCGGCAACGTCTCAGAACAGGCGGTTACGGCAATTGCCCGGTCATCGTACAAGGCCTGTTTGGCGGCAGCAGCCAGAAACGTGCTGTCCACCCCGCCCGAAAAGGCGACTACCACACTGCCCATACTGCGCAAGGTGTCCAGCAGCTTTTTAACTTTTTCTTCTGTATTCATCCTTCATGCTCCTTTCCCAGTGCGCCGCCAACTTTGAAAGTGCAAATTAAATTTGCGGGAATTTTTGCGTAAGGCAGGGTGACGAAAGAGCGCCTAGCGAACATAGGTAAACCGACGACAACGAAACCTTACAGAAAAAGATCCGTGAAGAAATTGTAATTTCAAAGTTGATGAACCACTATTTGCGTCACTTAAATCATAGGTATTTAAGTAACGCCAACTACTAATCAGCCTTCCTTTACCTGCAGTCCGGCTCCGGTCAATTTCTGACCCACCGAAGACCAGGAACGCTTGGCAAAAACCAGGGGTACTCCTCTTAGCTTGGCAAGCTGCTTCACATTCTGCGCCGTATTGTGATTGATGTAATCGGTCAACACAACAATCAGACGGGTGGCTTTCGGAATGTTGAATTTTTTCTTATCCGCCGCGTTCCTACCTGTAATATGTTCAATATGATGAATGCCTAATTCCTGCAACTCTTTCTCAATTCTTCCGAGATTATCGGCGCCAATAATTAATACCGACATCTTTCTCACCTCTTTACATATTGGTCATTCGCTTATGACCAAAGCGGGCGCGCCTCTCTGATCATATAAAAAGCCGGAATGATGACAATGTCATTCATTCCGGCCTCCGGTTATCCAGTCGGTCGTATCCTGCGTCACAGCACACCGCCGTAGCGCCAACAAAAGAATGCGGCTGCATTCTACTCGCTGATGGTATTAGTATATGATTATTTCTTATCATATCGTCAATACGGAAATCTGTCAACAAATACTCGCAAGTTTCGTTTGCTTTTCTAGGGCGTGTTTCAAACTAACGGAAATGCTCCATGACGAGTATTTTTGCGCCAGACAAATTATTCTTTTGCAGGAAAGCAGCCCCTGTTTCAAAAAAATCTTATCGAAGTATGGCACAAAAAGAGCCGTCAGGGAACGCTTCTTATAGTTTGAAAAATATGCCTGGTGCTCGATTAACTCTGAAAACGCAAATTAAATCGGGAGGGATTTTTTCGTAAGGCAAGGCGGAAAGGGCAGGAGCGCTTATCGAACATAGGTAAGTCTACGACAGCGAAGTGATGCGAAAAATAGACCGGCAATGTTTATTAAGATTGATAAAGTACTAGGGTTATGCCGAGCGGAAATATTTTGCCAGCTTACGCCTTACCCGCTGGATGGCGTTATCCACCGTTTTAGGCTTGCATTGCAATTTTTCCGATATATGACGCGGCTTATAGCCGCATATATACAGCTTTATAATGCTTCGTTCACGGTCGGTTAAATAACTTTCGATCACCCGCAGCATGGTTTCCACTGTTTCCCGGTCCAATATCACAGCCAGCGGGTCATCCAGCCGCTGATCCAATATCAGCCTATCCAGAAATTCATCTGTCCCGTTGTCCCCGCTGAAATACAAGGAGCAGGCAGTATTAGCGGCCTTGTGCTTATTCCGGTTGGCCATCCGGATCGCCGACTTCATCATGTTCTTAATATTGATTAAGGCCGTGACTTCAAAGCTATATTTTTCATTGGGCACATAATGTAAAACCGCCTTGTATAGTCCCAGCAGCCCCCATTGGTACAAATCATCCACATCGCCCCCCGGCAGGTAATAACGGTTGGCATAGGCGTAAATGCTGTTTCTAAAGCGCTTTACGATACGGTTAAACTCTTCTTCAATGATATTTCCCGAGTCGTCAAAACAACAAGTTAGCATGGTTATCCCTCTACCCTATGATTTATCTAGCATATCCCCTGCGACTGCACAGCGGCAAGGACAATGAATGCTTTCTTCTGTCATCCGTTGCTAATATAAAACAAGCATGAACGTAAAGTAACACAATAGACTTGTGTTACTTTACGTTCATGCTTAAAACGCAAAATTCGACAAAAAAACAAGGACTTTTGCCCATAATAATGAAATTAACTATATCGCCATAGCAGAAAATTCTGGAAAGGATGTGGTTTTTATCGAATATGTAGAACCTATTCGTTCGAAACGTCAAATTGAACAGATTAAACGTCATTTTAAGAAAAACAGCCTGCGCAATTACCTGCTCTTCGTCCTAGGAATCAATAGCGGTCTGCGAATTTCTGATTTGTTATTGTTAACGATTGAGGATGTCAATGAAAAAGACCGGATTATTCTCCGTGAGAAAAAGACAGGCAAAACAAAAGATTTTCCCCTATCCGATACTTGTAAAAAGGCGATTGAGGAATACCTTGCCGAAGTGGGGCCTAACGGCCAATGGCTGTTTAAAAGCAAAAAGGGCAACCGGCCAATTACCCGCATTCAGGCATACCGGATCATCAATCACGCTGCCCGGACGATTGGCCTGAAAGAAGCAATTGGCACGCACACGCTGCGGAAAACTTTTGGCTACTGGGCTTACAAAAACGGCGTCGATATTACCAAGATTCAAAAATTGCTCAACCATTCCGCTCCCAGCATTACCTTATCCTATATTGGTATTACCAAAGAAGAACTTGATACGGTGTACATAACGTTAAATCTATAAGTTTTTCTGTACTGACGATACAATTTATGTAAGTTAAACCAACATGTCTATTTTTTTGTATCCATTTACTTTTTTGTAATAATTAAGAGAAATAAAGAGGATTTTGTTACCTTAAAATAGAAGACATTGGAAAAGAAGTAAGTGTAAGTAACTCTTCTATCGTGTAACACAAGTCTATTGTGTTACTTTAGCACCTTAGCAAAAAGAAAGCATAACTTTATCGTTCCAAAGTTATGCTTTCTCTATTCTATTCCGCCAAAGCAACCTCGAGACGGAAAATACCCGCCTGGACACGCCGGGCAGATAATCAGTAATTCCCTGAGCAGCCCGGGTGTACCCGTTAGTTCAGAGGAATTTTGATAATGACCCGGCTCCCTTTGCCCTCTTCCGATTTGATTTCCAACCGTCCCCTTAAGAGGTTAATACGTTCCCGCATACCGAGAACCCCGAAGCTTTCAATACCAATGGCAGCACTATCCACGTCAAAGCCCTTGCCGTTATCATCGACAATGGCCATAACAAAATCCCGGCGAAACTCAATAAAAACCAGAACCCTGCTGGCTTGAGCATGTTTTTCCACATTATTGACCGCTTCCTGAATAACCCGGAATAAGCCGATTTCAACATAAGGGTCGAGGCGTTTTTCCTCACCAATGGTCCGGACTTCACAAATAAGCTCGCTCCGGTCCTGCATAGTCTCCAAGAAACGTCGCACCGTGGGCAATAACCCCAGATCATCTAAAGTCATAGGCCGCAAATCAAAGATAATTTTACGTGTTTCTTTCAAACAGCTCCGAACCTGAGTCCTTAAGCTTTTCAGTTCGGTTTTTACCCGTTCCACATCCACATCAATCAACCGCTCACAGACTTCGGCCCGAAAAACCACATTAGCCATAGCCTGGGCCGGACCGTCATGAATCTCCCGCGCCACCCGCAGGCGTTCCTCTTCCTGAGCCTTGATAATTTTCGCGCCAAAGGCCTGGCTCTGCTGCAGAGTTTCCAGTTGAACAGCCACGCCTTCCATCTGGCTGCCCAGATAGCCTAACACTACACCGACCTGGGAAACTAAATTTTGGGCTTTATCTACCGTCTTCTTCAGCGACCGCAGGCGAATCTCCAGATCGTCCCGCTGCCGCTTCAGGTTTTGCTCATGTTCCCTGGCCACCGCCAGCTCTACCTGGATATTTTTGGTTTCGTCATAGGTCTTCTTTATATCCTCTTCGGTGTGGATATGAAAATTGCGGCTTACAGCCATCAGTTTCAGCCGGGCTCTTTTTTCCTTTTGCTCCAGTTCGTCCACGACGAAAATAATATCCACTGTAGCCTGCTTTACCCGTTCTACATCTTTTTTCACAGACTCCATTTCATTTTTCGCGGCCTCATAAATATCAAAAATTTGCATCTTGCTTTGTTCAATGGCGTCTAATGTGTTTTTTACAATCTTATCAAGTATTTTTCCGTCAATTGTATTGTTCATGCTTTCACCCTGTGTTTGCCGTTTTCTGTCTTTCTTTAACCGCGCCAGCCGCTCAGCATGGCTCATACCCATCCAGATTCGGTAAACGCTCTTCCATTACCTGCTTGGCGGACATTTTTTCTTTATCTATTTTTGCATTTTTATGGGCTATCCGGCGGCTCGCCAACTTTGAACCGGGAAAATGATGGCGAGGCAGTATTTTGTCAGTCAAAGTGAGGAAAAAAGCATACCGCAGCACGTTGACCGACGACATATTGACCGCCGGCAATTTCTGTTTCAAGGATAGTAACCACTAGCCCAAAACAAAAAGATTACTTGCAATGAGTAATCTTTTTGTCTATTCTATCACAATTATATCAAATCACGCATTAAACCAGCAGTGCTTTCACCCGGTCTACTACATTTTCCACGGTAAAACCGTATTCCTTAATCAGCCGTTCGCCATTGCCTGACGCTCCGAAGGTATCAATGGCCAGTACGTCGCCACCGCTGCCGGTATAACGGTGCCAACCCAGGGACGCTCCCATTTCAATGGCTAACCGGGCCGGTACGTCCGGTGGCAGTACGCTCTTTTTGTATTCCGGCGGCTGTGCTTCAAAGCGATCCCACGAGGGAAAACTGATTACCGAGACGGCAATATTTTCCGCTGACAACTGCTTCTGTGCCGCCAACGCCAATTCCACTTCCGAACCGGAAGCCAGGAGCAGAGCCTGTGGATTTTCTGCCGCAGCCAGCACATAGGCGCCTCTGGCCACACCGGCACGGGCTGCTTCCGGCGTCGTCACATGGGACAGGTCCTGCCGGGAAAGCACCAGCGCCGTAGGTGTCTTGGAGGATTCCAGCGCCAGCTTCCAGGCAGCAGCCGTCTCATTGCCGTCAGCCGGACGAATAACGCTGAGATTGGGCATTGCCCGCAGCGAAGCCAACTGTTCGATCGGTTCGTGCGTCGGACCGTCTTCGCCGACAGCAATGCTGTCGTGAGTAAATACATAGGTAACCGGCAGGCCCATCAAGGCAGCCAACCGGATAGCCGGCCGCAGGTAATCGGCAAAAACGAAAAAGGTTCCGCCAAAGACCCTGAGTCCCCGGTGCAAAGCCATTCCGTTTAAAATGGCGCCCATGGCAAATTCCCGCACACCAAACCAGATGTTGGCGCCCTGGTAGTCTTCGGCGCTGAAATTGCCGCCGTTTTTCATTGCCGTCTTGTTGGAGCTGGCCAGATCGGCGGAACCGCCAAACAGACAAGAAATCTGATTAGCCAACGCATTGATGACTTCGCCGGAAGAGGACCGGGTTGCCAGTTTTTTCCCACCTTCATAAACCGGTAGCTGCCGTTCCCAGCCTTCCGGCAATTTACCGGCCATGGCCGTTTCCAATTCACGGCCCAATTCGGGAAACTCCTGTTTGTAACTGGCAAACATGGCCTTCCAAACCGCCTGTTCCTGAATGCCCCGTTCTTTTACCGCCTGCCCAAAATGTTTGTACACCTTGGAAGGAACATGGAATTCTTCATGAATCCATTGGTAGGCTTGTTTGGTAGCTTTTGCTTCTTCCCGCCCCAGGGGCGAACCATGGGCGGCGGAAGTCCCGGCCTTCTTCGGCGAACCGAAGCCGATCACCGTCTTTACTTCAATTAAGGTCGGTTTGTTCAATTCCTTCTTGGCCGCCGTCAACGCCGCGTCGATCGCGGCGATATCGTTGCCGTCTTCCACATACAAAACCTGCCAGCCATAGGCCTCAAACCGCTTTTTTACATCCTCGGAAAACGACAGGTTCAGCTTGCCGTCCAGCGAGATATCATTGGAATCATACAGCACGATCAGCCGTCCCAGCTTTAAATGTCCGGCCAGTGAGGCGGCTTCGCCGGAAACCCCTTCCATTAAATCTCCGTCGCCGCAAAGGCTGTAGCTGAAATGATTAATCAGGTCATAGCCCTTTTGGTTGTAGCGGGCTGCCAAATGCCGTTCGGCCATGGCCATGCCTACGGCCATGGGAATTCCCTGCCCCAATGGACCCGTCGTTGCATCTACCCCCGGTGTGTGTCCGTACTCAGGATGGCCGGGCGTCTTGCTTTGCCATTGCCGGAAGTTTTTCAAGTCCTCCAGTGTTACATCATAGCCGGACAAGTGCAGCAGGCTGTAAAGCAGGGCCGAGCCATGCCCCGCCGACAAAACAAAACGATCCCGGTTGAACCAATCCGGATTAACCGGGTTGTGAGTCATATGCTTCGTCCAGAGCGTATACGCCATGGGCGCCGCGCCCATAGGCATCCCGGGATGACCGGAATTGGCTTTTTCAATGGAGTCAATCGCCAGAGTACGCAGCGTGCTTACCGCCAGCTGCTCAATACCACGATCCATAAACAATCCTCTCCTTTATACCATGATTATACCCAGCGCCCAAATACAATTCAGGTTGCTAACAGCAACATAGTATTAGCAACCTGAACGATAACGTATCTATGTTGTTAATCTGTAAAATTACAGCAACCACTCTCTGACGGCGCTCTTTGCGCCTAAGATCATTCCGTTAATTTTCAGCAATTAATAGAGTGCGTCAATAACAGGCTGTGCTTCTTTCAACGACCGGAAAATCAAAGTCGGTTTTACCTCCGCCTGCGGGACGTCTTCCAGCGTACTTTCACCGGTGAGCACCAGAATGGAGGTCACCTTATTGCCCTTCGCCAAGGCAATATCGGTATACAGCCGGTCACCGACAATAGCGATTTCCTCTTCCTTTAAGCCGGTTTTCTTCAATATATACTCCAGCGTGTGAACGGTCGGTTTGCCGAAGAACTCAGGAACCCTGCCGGTCGAAGCGGTAATCAGTGCGCAAATGGAGCCGCAGTCAGGAATATAGCCGTCTACCATTGGGCAGTTAAAGTCAGGATTTACACCGTAGAACGTTGCCCCGTTACGGATAAAGGTACAAGCTTTGGTTAAACGGTCATAGGCCAGGGACGTATCAAAGCCAACAACCACAATGTCCGGGTTCTCTTCCACTAGTTTTACGCCGGCTTCTTTAAAATCATTCTGCAAGTATTGGTTACCTAATACAAACACGGTCTTTTCCGGCATGTTATCCAGTAAATGTGAGATGATAACATGATTGGAAATAAAAATCTTTTCCTCAGTTACAGGATAACCCATTTTGGTAATACGGTCCACATATACTTTATTATTTTTTGAAGAATTATTAGTGAAGAAGCGGATCATTACATTGTTTTCTTCCAGTTTGTGCAGAAACTCGATGGCTCCGTCCAAAATCTTGCTTTCCAGATAGATGGTCCCGTCCATGTCAAATACAAAGCATTTAATCTTTTTCAGTACTTCCTGGGCATACGCCTTATCCATGGCTTGCTCAATGCTATACATATAGTTATTTTCTTCCTTTACCTGTTTATTTTACGTATTCAGCCGCTTCCTTAGCCAGATCTTCCAAAATAGCTACATCAGACAGCAAGTTAAGAACGCTATAGCGGGGACGGACTTCTTTGGCCATGATAATACCGTTCAGGGCCGTTGCGTCATCAATACCGACTTGACAGGGTTTTACCGGAGCACCGGCGTTTTCCATAAGCGATCTTACCTTGGCTGCCGACGGTGCAGCTTTGGCAATTTTCATAATCGCTTCATAATTTTCTTTGATTTTTTGAATCCGGGCAATCCGTTTTTCGATAGAGTTTCTGCCGTCTTTTTCGCTTAATTTTAAAATTCCCGGTGAAGCTTTACCATACATGGCAATGACTTTTTCCTTCCAGGCTTTTTCATCAAAGGCTTTAGCCACACTAATCGCCTTGTCAAAATCTATCTTGGCCGTAGTCAAAAGTTCATACAGTTTGGCGGTAATGACGCTGGTCATGCCGACTTTTGTGCCATGGAGCAAAGCTTCTTTACCGGCGAACAGGAAGGCCATTTCCCAGAAGTGGGCAATATGATGTTCGCAGCCGGATGCAGGACGGGAGTTACCGACAAAGCTCATGGCGATACCGGTGCGGACCAGACCTTCCATCAGATTCCTGATGGCGTCGTCTTCCCTTTTCTTCACGCCTTCCATTTGGGTTACGCATTTTTCAATGGCGTCGCTGGAGATTTTGGCGGTTACCGGGCAATGATATTCGCCGTTGACTATTTCACTGATCAGCCAGTCATTGAGGGCCGAATACTTGCCGATAATATCACCGAAGCCAGCCAGGATCATGCTCATGGGAGCTTCTTTCAAAATGTCTACGTCGCCGATAATAACTTTAGGGTAATCGGAGGTGACACTGGTCTTCAAATTGTCGATAATTAAAGCCGAAGTATCGGAAGCATAGCCGTCCATGGAGGGAGCGGTGGCCACACAAACCGAAGGAACCTTGATCAGCCAGCTAGCGAACTTAACCAAATCATTCAAGCTGCCGGAGCCTACAGTTACAATCACGTCGGTGGTTTTTTCCACCTGCAGCACCAGTTTGCCTACCGCTTCTTCGTTCGGTACGAGATGGCCCTGCGACTGATAGACAAATACCTTATGCTTCAGATTGCTGGCAGTTAAGAGTTCAGCCACTTTTTTACCGGCTACTTCAAAGGTATGTGAGTCAGCTACAACCAAAGCGTTTTTGCAGCCCATTTCAGCCAGTACGCCGGGGAGCTTATTAATGGCTCCGTTTTCCACAATAATCTTGTCAATGTTAACACTATGGGGTTTACCGCATTGGCATTCCAGAGTGCTTCCCAAAAATTCATTGATTTCCATTTTACCCACATTTTCTAATGTCAAACCCATGAACATCACATCCTAACTTAATATTTGTAGTTTTACGCAAACCAGCCTACAAAGCTTTGGTAAAACCAAAACCTATAATCTCAATAAAAAGTGCTAACATAATATAGCGATTTAGTACTTTTACATTTGCAAACATTCTTTTATTGGTTATTTTATTTTTTTATTTTCTTATTGTATGTTATCACTTTTTATTGTATATTATCACTTTTTATTTTATATGATCACGATATTATTTTCAAGTAACCTAGGATATTTTTTTATAGTTTCCTCATCACCCTTACTAAACATACCTTGTTCAAAGTGCTTCGTGAGAAAACAACAATAAGGGTTTTCGCAAAAACCCTTATTGTAGAACAAACTCCTATATACACTTCTCTTAAAATATCCCTAATATACCGATAATCGCACCAAATCCGATCAGTAATCCACTAAATTTAATTAGCGATACCCCTTGTCTAACCTTGCATAACACAACCAGCATCAATACCAGCCGAATGAGGCCAGGCATTAACTTCTTCATCAAATCGGCTTGCAGGTTAAACTCTTACCCGAAATTAAAATCTGCTGCCTCTTGCTGTCCGGCAGGCAACCCCTATCACCCAGGCGTTCCGTTTTAAATCTTACTCCACAATAAAACTTTCCGAGGCAAAGTTGCTGTAATACCGGCCTGCTTCCGCTACAAATCTCAGGACACAATAATCAGGATCGGTGACGCCCAACGGATAATACAGCGTATCTCCTTCACGCCAGATCATTGCTTTGACAGCCGCGTCTTCCAGCACTTCCATCTTCCCTTTTAGCATGACGCCGCGAAAAAAACGCCTGTCGCAAAAATACAGGCTGGCTTTTGAATTTTCCCTGTATTGTCGTACCCGTAAGGACGAGGTATTGGTCGTTAAATAGAACTCCCTGATTCCAATCCGCTGGCGGGGTGCCAGCATGGCTTTCATATTGGGAAATCCTTCTTCATCTACCGATCCGATAAAGGCAATACTTTGCTTATCAATCAAATTACCAATCGTTTTTTCCACGTCGCGCACCGTAACCACTCCCACAATATATTGTTACCTTCATTATAGCGTTGTGGACAAGAGTGGTATATTACCCACTTTTTCGTGGGGTAAGCTGCCACATATCCATTCAATATTGACCCGTCCCAGCATAGCGATACAGTAAACATAGAATTTGATACTCAGACTATCGTCAAGCTTTCGGCTCAAAATATTCATAGCAATCTTATTCGAGTCCTCGTAAATCCTCCTGCCTACTTCCACACTATCGCTACATACTCCTGTCTTCCCAAGGCGCACAAAGACAGACAAAAAGTTTGTCAAACTGACAAAATCAGTCATTATTTAACTTATTCTTATTGACTGCAGGGAGTTTATGAATTAAGATTATTTTAAGGTTAAATTTTCCGATATTGCCCTGCATTACCAATATCACCTAACTCTTCATGCATACAACGATGTATCAGCCAAAGCGTTTCGCTTCATTGGATTTGGCTGATTTTTTGTTATATAAGAACCGATCAATTCGTCCGGCCAAACACGCTCTTGGTCTGCTTACCGGCGGTTTACTATAGCAAGGTAATCTATAGGCCAAAATTTATCACTTCAATTCTAGGATTTTAAGAGCTGCCTCGCAGCGGCTCCGGTCTTTTCGCACAAGGGATATGAAGCGCTTTATGATTTTATATTCATCATCAAAGGCTCGTATCATGTGTATGCCACGCTGCTTGCTTTCTCCGGGCATGAGCTTCGGCCTGCCGCTTCCTTTGCGATGGCCGCCATTGTTTTTCCGTCCGTCAACCTTCTCCAAATTATCGCCTCCCGAAAACGCTTTACGGTATATTATATCATAAAATGTTCTCAAGTCCACCGTAATCATACCATTCAGCCGTCGAGAGCATTAAAATTCTTGCCACCGTCGTAAAGCTCGTATTCCTTGACCTCCTGATCTGTCAGGTCGCGGTCATAATCGACGTGCCCATAGTATGTGATCCCATTCGGGAGTTCCCCGGGATCGTCGCTGAAAGAGAAAAAGCCTTTAGGCTGCGTCCCAATAGATACGGGGCGCTGCGTCAGATAGTATCGGTGCAACATCAAATCTCCTCCATTTCTGCCAGCTGCTTCTTCACCTGTCCGGCAGCGTAAATCCCGTTCCCAGTCGCCTGCCGCACCCACGCTTTACGTGACGGCGACCACTTGAAAGAGTGTCGCTTCAAAATCCCAATCACCGCTGGCTCTGGCTTGCCGTCAAACAGGAACTGGCAGCGATTGTCGTAAATGCTATATGTGTATAAGTCTGTCTCCTCGTCAGGCGTTTCCTGAACCTCCTGAAGCTTTTTTAGATTCTCGATACGCTTCTTCACGTTGCTGATGTTCGCATTGTTATTTGACAGCTGATAAGGCGCATATCCAATACGACCAAAGCAGCTCGGCGTTCTCAAGCCTTCGATTTCTTTGTCAGTGTAGCCCTGCTCCCGGAGCTGTGCATCGCCTTTTTCAGTGTCCTTCAATCGGATTGAGCGGTTGGCCGCTTTCATATTGCTCTGCAGTGTCTCGAGCTTTTCCAGCTTTTCTTCCAGCTTCTTGATCGCGTCGGGATCGTCGGCGCTGATTCCGCCCCGTCCGGTAGCCTCCGCTTTTTCTTCGTAGTAGTCGGCCTTCTTTCCAGCCTCGTAAGCCTTTTCACCGGTCTTGAAAATCCTGTCACGATAGGCCCGGTCGGCGCGCTCTGAATGATGGCCAACCAATATCGGCTGACCAAACGGGATTCGGCTTGCCATCTTGCGTGATTCATCCCAGCGGGCGCTGCTCTCGGCCCTAGCTGCTGCCGCCTTCTTTTCATAGTATTCCTTACGGGCCTCCACCTTTTCCTCATAAGCATTCATATTATCTTCCTCCTTAAATTTTGCGTGCCTGCCGGGCTTGTGACCGGCTCGCCGCATTAACGGCCCCGAAAAGCCGCCACTCTGCGATAAGCGTTCACTCCTCAATCTTGAACGTAACTTCATGTCCGATATTCTCTTTCACGAGAACCTTCTTCATGTCTGCCACCATCATGTTGTTGTCCAGCGCCGCCTGAATTACCTCCACCAATTTCTTACCGTCCAAGTACGCCCACAAAACTCTCTTTTTCATCCTCATTTCAATCATCCTTTCTTGTTCCCTTTTCTTGTTCTCTTTCGATAAATCAATTATAGCTCGCATTCAATTATTTGTAAAGTGTTTAATCAATAAATATAATAATTATTTTTAGTGTTATACAGGCATTATAAAAGAGACATAGCGTATTTAATGTATTTGAAATAATAATTTACACAAATAAAAATAGCCGAGGCATAAAGCCCCGGCTATCCGCAGTAATTCGTACTACCACTAAAATGGTTCACCACTCAACCACATTGTAAAGAATCGTTACTCCGTCTGGGCGGCAGCCGTCGAAGTGTACCAAACCTTCGGCACGCCCTTGCTCGTAGCCAATCGTTGGATATGCTCTGCCGTCAACCGCTGTTACTCCGGCCTTTATTCGGTGATCTTTGCGCAGGTTGATTTTGTATACGTCAACTTTTTGTTGGTCTGCCGGAAGCGCCTGCCCGGTCTCGTCCTGCGTTATCGGCGTTACAACTGTCCTGTCAGTCTGTTCAATCGCTGCTGCCGGAAGCGTCGTGTCTCCGGCAGTGATCCGCTGTTGCACATCATCCGCCGCTGCCTGCACTGTCGGGGCTGTTACGTGGAACGTGATGCTTGGCTTAACCGTGCTACCTGCTGCTTGAATCTGACCAATCTTGTCAGCAAGCATCGTAGCGTTATCGGTGCTGATCTGTAGCTTGTCCTGCAATCCTTTGATACTCTGCTCCTGCTCCTGTGTCACCTGCTGGGCTTCGTGCAGTATCTCCTGCTGCCGCTGCTGCCAACGGAAAAACCATAATGCCCCGCCGATAACAAGCAGGGTAACAATGAGTAGCGTCAGCAATTTCTTCCAATTCTTTTCTATGTATTCCATTTCATCCTCCCTCATCATACAGAAAAAATCCCCAGCGCCTCAAAAGAAGCACCGGGGATTCATCATAAAACAATCAAGCCGTAACCTGCTCCGGCGTTGTAGCGGCTGCGTCCTGCGTATCAGCAGGAATGGCCGCCGTTTCTTTTTCTGCCATCTTATCAATCAGCTTTTCAGATACCCAGAAAGCGATGCTGATTACGCCCGGAATGAATACGCCATCGCGGAACTTAACCCAGCCGGATTCTGCTGCTGCGTCCTCTTTCAGCTTCGCCGTGAATGGGTCAGCTACTTCTTTCAATGCTGGCAGAACAACATCACGAATACCCGTGATGATTGCGTCCTTCACATCACCGCTCAAGAGTTCCTCCGCTGCTGCCTGTACCTGATTTTTAAATTCTTCCATAGTCATTTGAAATTCCTCCATTTCATTTTCTCAATTAACATTTTACAAACAAGTCAAATCCCAATTTCACATTTTAGATTCTCACTTATTATCTTCCTGCTGCCTGTACCAATTTGCTTTCCCGCGGATGATGTCGCCGCCCCGGCTGCCGTCGGTCGCGTCCGGGTTGTAGGACGGGCTTTCGTCGGTGCCGAGATACTCAAGGTCTCCCCGCGTGTCTCCGTCGCCGTAACTGTCATTCCACCAAGCATAGGGATTGTGGTAGCCGGTCTCGCCGTCCTCATTGTTCGCGGCTTCGCCGTGCGTCAAAACGCATTCCTTGCTGATCGTCAGCCACAAGCCATCTGCCAAGGCACAAACAACCTGTGCCATAGCCTCAATCTGTGCAGCCGTCGGCGGTTCGTTGCCAAGGGACTGTGATCCCGAACCTACCCCGCAAGCCAAGGCAACGCCAATAGCTCCGGTGTTACGCTTCCACGTATGGTTCTTGACTTCGCTCAAATCGTCGGTACTAACATAGATGCTGCCGTCAGCGTCGATATTGACGTGATAATCAGAAAAAAACTGGCCGTAATGACCGGCGCTCCAATGCAGATAAATCTTTGGCACGCGGTCGTATGATCCGGCTGCGTCCCAAATAGACTGCCGGGCCTGCTCTGCCATAGATTTTAATTCTGCAATCGTAACTTTCCTCATTCGGATTCCCCCTCCTTAGTCTTTCGCTTTTCGGGCAGGTGCTTCCCACCCATATAGCCGACTAAGCCGCTTCCCAGTGACATAGCCAACTCGTTCATCCCAAGAAATATAGCAGATACTAGGGCTATCACAAGCCCCAATCCTACTATCATCTCCGTATTGATTATTCTCTCCAACATAATCACCTCAACAAAGCCACGCCAGCGCTAATGATGGCAGATACAATCGTAGCCATAATAGCTGCCTTCTGCATCGCTCGCCTATCACGCTCTTTCTCTCGCTCGTCTATGCTATCAAGACGGTGGGTATTACTTTTTGAGCGGCTGTCTACAGCAGC
This sequence comes from Propionispora hippei DSM 15287, assembly GCF_900141835.1. NCBI lineage: Bacteria > Bacillati > Bacillota > Negativicutes > Selenomonadales > Sporomusaceae > Propionispora > Propionispora hippei. The sequence goes on from NZ_FQZD01000014.1 coordinate 62,585, forward strand.
CAACCGCTCGCCGAACTGGCGAATGTAGTCGATGGACTGTTGGATATACTGGATCTGCGTCTCAATCTTTGATAGCCTCTCTGAAAGAGAAACGCGAAATTCTTGATCGTCCATCGTGCTTCCTCCCCGCATCAGATGTATCTGTAGTAATCGCTGTAGTGCTGCCCGTAGTTGTCTGCCAGCTTGTCTCCCATGAAGTCCTGCACGTCTGTACGGTACTTCTCCGGCACGGATTCAACCGTGCGGCTGCCTCTCGTAATGACCGCAGCGTAAATGCGGAGCAAAGGCCAATTACGCGTGGTAGTGGTTGTGGTTGTGGTAGTAGTCGTTTCTGCCATTATTTTGCACCCCCTTCCATGAGACTAAGAACCTGCGCCTGCAGGTCTTCAATCTCCTGATCTTTCTTATTGACCTTTTCGGTCAGAGCAACAATAGTATCTTGAGCGTCAGAAAGATTCCTAGTAGTGTCTTTCTTCTCCTGCTTCGCCCGGCGGCGGACGGCGTTGCTGTTCTGTGTAAACATATCAATTCCCCCTTATTCATTGAAGATGCAGGCCAAAGATTCGAGGTAATTCGTCCGTGCTGCCCAATCGTAAGATACGGCCAGCGAATCGCCTTTAGAACCAGTAACCAGAAGCACATCGGTGTTATCCTTGTACTTCCATACGGCCGTTGCCGGTGTAACAACAATCGTTTCCGGCTTCGCGTGGTGCGCCAGCTTAAAGCTCTGCTGCTCACCGGTTGCCGTGCCAAGAGCAACATTTTTTTCAGTGCCGGTATTCTGCTTGAGCGATACCTTGACTGTCCCTACGCTGCCCTTCGGATCTGCGTCCTTCGTGGCGACGTAGTCGTACTGATCGTCAACCAAAGAATTATCGTTCTTGTCCGGGTACTGCGTATCATGTGTCATAGGCACAAAGGTTTCGGCGCTCCAACCGTGGATATAGTCCGTCGTAACTGTCTCGCCCTTCGGTGCGGTGTAAGTTACCTGTCCGTCGGTCGGGCTGTATGAGTAGTCAGCGGCGTTCTGCACCGTGCCGTCAAAGTAAAGCGCGAACCCATGAGAAGCAAGGTTATCTGTATGCGCCAGTTTGACTGTATGCTGCGCTCCGTCGCCGGTACCCAGCACTTCGCCTGTCACGTAGGAAGGCGGCTCCCGCAGCGATACAAAGGCCGAAATCTCCGTATCTTGCACAATCGGGTGCTTAACCATCAGATGAGCGCGGCCAATCGTATTGACGAAATCATAGGTCTTGGTGATACATACGCCGGTACCCTCACTGAATACCGCCACGTTATCAGTCCGGTGCTTGATGCTGACGCTGTTTATCTTCGCGATACTGGTTCCGGGCGTAGGTGCATTCAGAACCGCCTTGAACTTGACCGCTTTTGCGGTTGCCGCCGGGCTGGTGACAAACTTCGTATAGTCTGCATAGGCTCCCCACGTTCCGCCTGCGTCCTGAATAGATGCAAGCAGAGAAACGGTGCCACCTGATACCTCGGTCTTGCTTACGTCAATACTCAATATTTCCACGGCTCCGTCGCTCTCTGAAAGAGTGATCGCGTCGCTCTCCACTGTTTCCTGCGTTACCGTGCTGCCGGTCGCGCCGGAAATCTTGATGGACGTGATGGAAGGCGAAGCCGTGGCCGTGTCCCCCATCGAAATAGCTACGGCGAAATTGACCGTATTCCCCGCCATCGGTGCCAGTGCCGTGCTGGTGAGTGCCTCCAATTCAGCCTTCGTGTTTCCCTCCGTCAGAAGCGTTGCCGCCGTCATATCCTGCGTGGTGAGGTCTTTCCATGCGCTGGTGCTGGTATCGTACTTTTTGTACGTCCCATCATCAACCTTCACCCCGAATCGCATATCGCAGCCGGTTGGAATGTCTGCCGTTATCGCGATCCCCGTTACCGTGGAAAAAGACGAGCAATCGCGCTGACTGGCAGTCGTAGTCTTGATAAGTGCTGTTCTTGCCATTTATTTATTCCCCTTTCTTAGCACAAGCCAGCGCAGCGTAGAGGCCGCTGTCTTATGTGCTTTACAGTGTTTTGTGTAACCCAAAAAGGACGCTACGCGGGAGCGCACGTCCTCAATACTGGCCTTTCCGTGCCTGTACTTATAAGACAGGCCTTTGAATCTGATCTTCGCTGCTTTGATGTTCCTTTTTCGCGGCAGTATACGGGACTTGAAAGTCCTGTAGCCGGCAAAATCAACTCCATGATTGGCCGGGAAAATAGCTGTTTTGGGATTGAGCTTCAGCTTAAGATGGCATTCAATGAACCACTTCACATCAGCAAGAATGCTTTTCAGCTCCGCCTTATTCGTCGAAACAAATATGAAATCGTCCATGTATCGCAGGTACATCTTCGCCCGTATGCACTCTTTCGCAAAGTGATCGAGCGGGTCAAGATATATGTTGGCGCATAGCTGGCTCGTTAGCGCTCCTATTGGCAACCCCTTTTCAGTATCGCCATTGAAACCGTCAATAAGTCTGTCCCATGCCTCCAGCAATCTCTTGTCGCTTATCGTCCTCCTGATCTGCCGCTTTAGCACATCATGGTCGATGGATGGATAGTATTTCGATATATCGCATTGAAGAACATAAACATGGTCGCCTTGCCTCGCTGCCCGTCGGATGAACCGTTGTAGACGTGCCACCGCTTTATGAGTTCCTTTGCCATCTCGGCAAGCGTAACTGTCATAGATGAATTTCTTCTCAAAAAGTGGTTTCACGATGCGCACCAGTGCATGATGAAATACCCGGTCTCGGAAGGTCGGCGCGTTTATGATCCTGCGTTTTACCTCCGTCCGGCACTCGAACTCATAATACTGTTGCGGCCGCCATTCTCCGGTGTTCAGCTCGAAAATCATCTGAAAGATGATCCTCTCAATCCGGCTACCTATGCTCATGATCTCCGCTTTATACCGTCGTCCTTTCCTTGCTTCAAGATACCCGCTGTAGATATTGTCGAAGTTGACAACCTTCTCCCAAAGATTATTGTATCTAACCAAATTGAATCCCCATTATAAAAATATTCCGTGCCGCCGCTTTTCATAGAGGCGCGGTTTTGGCTGTTATTTTCCCTTTTGTAGGATGGACGGCACTCCCAAATAAATAGGCGCTGGATGGAGGGCCGTAACCCTTCCACCTTCTGGCCGTGCGATTATTTGCGACGCGAAGGCCGATGTTCGTGTTGGAGTTCGACGACGTATTGTTGACGTTGAACACAAAAGCCCCATTCTGCGAGCCGTTGTCCCAGTTGCCGTTGAAAAAGTACCGCCCAAAATCATTATTTTTTTGCTGCTTTCTCTTTGTAGTATTTGACGAGGCCGCCAATGATGCGGCCTGCTTCGTCAAGACTTCTCATCCATTCGCCCAATTTTCCGTTGGATATGTACCCGAAGGTGTTTGCCTCTCGTACCAGCGTCCGTAGATATTCAACCTCAATGTCAATATCCTGCAACGTGGTCTTTTTGAAAAACTTCAATCGCAATCGGATGATATTGTGCATGGTTTCGTCAACAGCATTCTTGATCTCGGCGCACAACAAAAACCGCTCTTTTTTCGGAAATTGCATGAGCGCGTTGTGCGTGTATTGCTGTATCTCCTCAAATTTTGTCTGCAAAATAAGAGGGTTTCTTGCTCTGTCAAAATTGGTATGTTGCACCGCGATTTCCTTTCAGGCCGCCGCTATCGCGGCAGCCGCCAGCGTTCAGATTGTCAGGTTTCAGTCTCCATACTTTGCGACGCGAAGGCCGAGGCCCGCGTCGGGGTACGACGACGTATTGTAGACGCCGAACACAAAAGCCCCACACCGCGAGCCGTTGCCCCAGCAGCCGCTCTGATAAAGCACACAGTTAGCAGCTACCCAGCAATAATCGCTGAACGTACCATTACTCTCTGTGCCATCAGAAGAAACAGGAATGAAAACATCGTTGAGGTCAAAGTTGGTTCCACTGGCCTCCGAAACTTTCTTTATCCATCCGGCAGAAGGAACAACGCCAGTGCTTACATAGGTGCCGTCGCCGTTCTTTGAGAAGATCTGCAATATGGAGCTGGCATCCGTTCTGGCTCCGTCGGTATGTTCCCATACGTTTCCCCAGAACTCATGAATACCATGCCACTTTGCGGCCGTGTTGCCGGTGGCCACAGCGGCGCTGCTCGAAACATTGCCAGCGGCGATTGCTGTCTGCACATTCGGCGTGCCAAGCTCAATCATCATAAGCATAGAAATAGCTGCACGCTCATAGATCGTCTGCAGGTGCCAGCCGTACTGCTCGCTGCCGCTTGCTCCCGTGTTACGCGCTGCACAAGCAGAAATGGCGGCCGGATTGTCAATGCTCACCCAAGGTGTCTGTCCCGACTTGCTGCCAGCCTTGCCGCTACCTGCATTGTATGCCTCGTATGCTCCAATATAGAAACATGACATTTCAGCGCCATTATGGACGAACGCCGGGTGAACATGATAGCCAGTGCGCTGCCGGTCTGAAATCCACCAGCACTTTTTCCCGGCCTGTACTGCTCCTGCCGGTGCCAGCCCTACTTTGACGTAAAACTTAGGAATCTTAACCATTTCCTGACCGTCAATAGTGACTGTCTCAATCCCGGAGTACGGATAAATCTTTGCAAAATCAGTTGTCATTATAAGTTATCCCCTTCCTCGTCAACCTGCTTCCAAGTGCCGCTGCCGCCGCCCTCGGCTACGAGTGCGATACCTACAACCGCAGTACCAAGCACGAACTTGCCGTTCTCAAGGTCGGCACCGTCCACAGTGAAAGCATCAGCGTTATCAAAGGTAAGCGTGGTATCTAAATTCTTCGACGTATTGCTGCCGCTGAAACTATGGTTTGAATCCCATTCATCTGTCCGAACGTTGCCACCGCCATACGCTCTGCCGTTGTATATGGCCACGGATGAGCGATAGAGCTTTGCCCGGCCATCTGTGTACTGATTCTTGACCGTGCCGGTCAAAATAACGCGCTTTATGCTGCCGGAAACATTCAGGCTCTTGACCTGAACCTCCTCAATTTTCTCACCGTCTGTCAGCTGGTAGTGAGCGCCAATAATAAGGCCCTCGGCGCTGGTTACGTCGATAGAATCATCGCCGGAGACAACGGAAGTAACCGTGGCAACCGCCTGATCTATCTCATCAGCGCTGCCGTTGAACGTTTCAGCAATCATACCGTCATAGCCCTCCGGGGCCATGTTCTGTGCCTCAAGAGACAGCATGACGTTTGCCGTCAATCGTTCAAGATGATTGATCCGCGCTACGCTCTTTGAGAAATCAAGGCTTTTGATCTCCGCGATGAGCTTTTCATATTCATCAGTCCCCGGCTGTGCTGCCCGCAAAGCATCTACCATCTGCTTTAGGTATGCCGTCCGGTTTGTCAGCTCCTGCAGCGGCAGGTTAAGCACACCGCTAGGACCGCCAATAGCAAAATCGTTTGTCTCAAGCTGATATATTTTATCAGCATATTCGGCCGTCTCGGTCAGATGATTGATGTCATGCTGCACCGTACTCCCTTTCACGATTGGGCCGAATCCAATATAGCTGCCCTCATTCAATGCCATTAAATAACCCTCCTCTAAAAATGTAAAATCCAATATCCCTTGAGCTGTATATCGTTCTCTTTCTCAATCACGCCAGCCCTTACGCGGTGTGAGAACATAGTGCCGTCGGAACAGAACAACCCGAACTCATGAACCTTGAGGCCGTTGGCCTCATCTGTGTCTATGAAGAAATCGAATCGCACGTCCCGGCCGGTTACTGTCACATTTGAAAGCGGCAGTAAAATCTGATCTGTCAACGCAATGTCGGAAGCGTCCTCCGTCTCTGATCCGGAGCCAAGGCCAATCTGTGTGATGTGCTTGTTTGCCTTCGTACCCGCTGCCAGCTCGGCAAGACGAATCCTCCCAACATCTACGACCAGATTATGATCGTGAATTTCATCAATCAACCGGCCGCCTTTCAGCACATCAATATGGAACTCGCCCTTACAGGGTGCCACTGCATCTTGAAATTGAAGCAAGCTGAATCCCTCCTTCTATCTGTTTTGAGCCATCAAGCTGCCAAGAGCCGTCCAGCGAATTATTGAATCCGCCGCCTAGCTGCCAGCTGCCGTCCAGCTTGTGAACCTCGATTATTTCTATCCGGCCTCCAGCGTCCAGTGGGAAGTAATTTTCCTGCATCTGCCAAGAACCGTCAAGCGGCATAGAGCCGTCCAGCTTTGCGACGAAATGAGCTGCATCATCCTCAAACCCGCCAACAGAAACAGCTGCCGTCAGCCCTTCGCCCGGTGGTGATACGGTATCGTATAATGCTGGATGCGTTATGTCGTAAGGCGCATTCTTTTTCGGCCGCCGGTAGGAAAGTGACCCTTTCAAGCTGTCCGTATAGGTCTGCGTATGCAGTCTGATTCCTCCGCCGGAAAGGTCAAAATCTCCATTGAGCTGCATGGATCCGTCAAGAATATTGATGTCCCCACCGTCCAGCTGCCAAGAGCCATCCAGCTGATGGACAACATCAATCTCAATGCCACCGCCAAGGTCAACCGGTGCGGGCGCTTCCCCGAGTTGGTATTCACCATCAAGGGCAAAGCTGCCGTTGAGCTGTAAGGCCGTCGTGATCGGTTCCTCAAAACCTTTCGCGATATTTACCTCAACCGGCCCCAGCTCGTCAAAGTCATTGTCCAGCTGTACCGCATCAAGCGGTATGCCATTGAGCCTAAGAGAGCCGTCCAGCTGCCACGTCCCATCTAAGCAGACCGGCCCGGAAAGCTGCCAGCTTCCGTCCAATGTTTTGTGCCGTCCGTTATCTCCTAGCGGTACCGTGTCCTCAAAAATAAAGGTTGCGGATACGCTCATGTCCGCCAAATCATCATCGGTAAGCAGGTATGTATCGTCCAGCTCCCCGTTCATCAGCGTGTAGCGTATTGAGTAGCCAAGGTGCGCTGGCTTCGCCTCCTCCAACGCCTGCCGCATCTCTGCGCTCCATATCAAATCACCAAAAGGTATATCAATACGGAAATGGTACGTCCCCGGCAGTTCAATCACCCGGGCCGTCCGGTTATCTACAAATAGATTGATGATTGACTGAATCTGCAAAGGTGTCATTATGGCCGGTCGCTGCAGCTTCGCCTTGATCTGCGCTTTTCGCAGTGCCAGCGTGGCCCCTTCCTTCGGTGTCAGCCCTAGTTCCTGTTCCCAAAGCACTATGCCATCGGCACTGGCCGTATCGACGTAAAACTGCTGCAATATGTGTAGGATCGTTGCCCGAACCGCCACGACCTCATCGCTTTGCGAATTGATTATGTCGTTCATGATCTTGCTGTCCTGATAGTACCAAGGCAGCATTGCCATCATTTCAGCGCCGCGCTCATTCAGCATGGAGCGTCACCGTCCCCACTATGGCGACCTCATCCTCTTTCAAGGCAAGATTGCCTGTCTGCCCGTTGATTGTAAGCGAGCTATAATCTACTACGCCGGTCTGGTCTAGTATGATTGCTCCAATCCGCGAGTATCGTATTGTGCTGGTCTGAAAGGCCATCTTAGATAGATATGCTTCCAGCGCCGCCGCCAAGCTCTCCTGTATAGCAGATAGAGCCACACCGGCGCTCGTATTCATAACGATTGTCGCTTCAAGGTTCATGCTGACTGTTGAAGCCGGAACCACGGTAACGGTAGCTCCAATCGGTGCCATTCGGTCTCCGGTCGCTGCCGTCTCATTGATATAGGCCTGTACTGCCGCGACAATATCTACCGCTGCTGGCTTCTTGTCGGCCCCGAGGACAACAACTTTTACTGTTCCCTCACCATTCCATAGCGGTATGACATGGGCCTCTCCTACGCCATTTACGGAGGTCGCCCACTGCTTGTAGTCTGCCTTGTTCCCGGAAGTACCCGGATTCCTGACCTTCTCAAGGTATCGAGATAATAATGATTCAAGGCTTTCATCATCGGTTCCCCCCGTCGTTGCTGCCGGATTTGTCAAGCTGTAGACGTTCTTCCTTGCCGTTGCCAGCAATACAATACTTCCCGCTGAAACGTCTCCGGCCGCCCCGGCCGCCAATGCCTTGATTGGTATGTCGGTCTCGCCGCCGTCCGGGATAGTGATTGATTCGGTCGTCAGAAAGAATATTGACTTGATCCCCAAGTCTGCATCTGCCTCTGTCGCCAGCTTTAAGCCGCTGGGAACGACGGTCTTAGGCTTGCCGGTGATGTGTATGCTGCCCGTGGCGTATGTGGCCGCTTTACGGTATACGCCGTGTTCCTCCGCTCTCATCACGAGATAGTCAATATTTTCAGCATCAACTGTCTGCGCGAATCCGAGCTTCAAGGCTTTCTGCAGTGCCATCCGGATAAATACCATCTCAATAGCCACTGGGGAAAGGCTGTCCCAAACGTAGCTTCCTTCGGACTTGTCAACGGTATCAGTTACCTTTGCAAGCATTCTGCCCCGGATCGCCGCTTCCTGCGTGTCCGCATCTTTCAGATAATCAGGGTCGCTCATCATCTCACCACCTTCCGCCATATCGTCATGGCTTCACCAATCGTATTTGTAACCCGGCAAGAAAACATGATCCCGTCGGTCAACCACTGAAATTCAAATTCATCCACGTTGGCTGTCCGGGCATCGCACATCAGGCAGTCCTTCGTCATGCGCTTAATCTCTGATTCAATGACTGCGTGGGGCCTGCTCTTGCCTATCAAGGTATCAAGCTCCTCCCCGTAGTTATCACTGTATACCAGATAATTGAAGCGCTCTGTGCAAAGTGCCTTGACGCACCATTCTCCCCAAGCATCAGCGCCGGTTACGGTTTTCTGTTTGCCGGTCGGCGACAATATAAATTCGTGCTTCTCAAAGTCAAATTGTACCGTGCTGCCGTAGGTCGTCGCGTCGGACGCTGCTGTGTCTGTGTATGTCGCGTCTGCAACTCCCGTCGTCGGGAATAGTTCAGCCATCAGCCACCACCCCCGGGAACCACACGGCCAATCACGATAAAGCTCTGCCCGTGGTTTACCGGCGATACCAGAACCCTGTCCCCAACGTGCAGAGGCAGGAGCTGAACCGGTGTAATTACCGGGTGATTATGGCTGGCAAATTCAGCGTCTCCGCCGCCACCAGCCACATTTTCCGTATTCACGAAATCCGGTTCTGCCAATGTCAGATAGTGAAGGACACCGTATTGATGTATTACTGGCCCAAAATTATCGAGCTTCAACCCATCAGCAACGATAGTCCCCATTTCATTCTCTGCCCAAGACTGGGTTACGGCTTGCGCGGCGCGTTTTTGGGCTTGATCGTCCAATATTCCGGCCAATGCTTTATACGGATTTTTCTGCATGGTAAAACTTCCTTTTGATGTACTCAAGGGAAGCAAGCTCCATTTGCATCTTTCCCGGGCTGCCGCAAGTGTGCCGCACGCTTATGACGTACAGGCCATCCGGCCATCCCTCTACTAGAACCTTGTCTCCATTGCGTATCGTATTGATGTCAATGCTCTCGACCGTGACGGTCTCTTGTATGCCGCCGAGCATATTATTCGCTTTCTTGCTTGTCGTATCTGCGTCGGTGCCTTTTTTGTATTGCACGACTTTTTGTATCGTACCGTACTTATCGGTATCGGCGCTGGTCTCTGATTCTACCGGTGCCAGCTCACCTTCCGAGCCTTTGCCAAGGACTTTGACCTTTGTCACGGCACCATCAAGGGTTTGCTTTTGCGACACCGAAACCAGATTTACAGGGAACTCAAATACCCAAGGGTCCTTATTTGAACCAATCTCGAATAGCTCCAGACCGTCCGGCTGCATTCGTATCGTGTACAGCTTCCCGTCTTTTTCTGCCGTCTCTTTCAGCTGATCCTGCATGATGCTCCAAATAGATTTTGCCCGCACAACATCACGAGCAAGCCCCACTCCGGTATCAGGAATGCTCAACACAGGTATATTCCAGTCAGAGCATATCTGCTCTATGCGGCTGGCCGCTGTACTGCCCTCCTCAAAGAGGTACTGATCGTCTGATTTAGCCAAATAAATAAGGCGGTCGTATATGGTTAAATCCCAATTACGGCGCGCCTTATTGTCAATATTGAATGTCCAAACCACACCGGGCTGTATGAGGTAGGAATACTTGCTTTCCCCAAACCGGGTACCGCTTACCCTTATCTCCATTCCCGGCGTTATGACCGGCAGGCCGGTAAATTGGTTCCCCGGCACTGCCAGCTTGCACTTTGCGCAATATGCAATCTCACTAAGCCTATCCTCAAGGGACAAGCTCTGTATGCACTCACGCAAGAAATACTTATTCTGCAAAATCACATCGTACTTGCAAACTCCCGGCGTAATCATGGCAGTCTCACCGTCCCAGATGAAAGCCCGCTTTTCAGGTTGGCCGTAGCAATGGATCGCCAGCTTTCACCGTCTCCATAATGCTGCTTCGCAATCTTCCAAAGTCCTTCCTGCCCGCCGAATATTCCGGTTGAGGCAGGTACCTTTACCAAGCGCGGCCGCACCTTCAAATTTACCCGGCTGGCCGTCTTTTCCTCCGATTCCTTCCGTACTGCAATCTCGCGCCACTCTCGCAGCGTTACGCTGTAGTATATGTCGCCCGGTTCTCCACCGTGCTCATTGGATTCGTAGGAAGTAACAATAGCATTCATGTTGATGTCTTGCGCCCCAGTGATGATAAGCTGTATCGGGTCTTTCAACCCCTTTACAGGGTCATTGAATCGGCTCTGCCAAGCATTCATCACCGCATTAGCGCTGTCCGGCGTAACCATATTTGAGGTCGTACAGAACGTCGGCACATATTCAGCCGGGAAGAATGAAGAAAAGGAAACCTCTTTGAGCTTGTCGCCCGTCGTGAAGTCCAGTTCTCCAAGGTTTAAGATGTTCACTGTCTCCATCTTACGCCCCCATTTTACAGTGATTTTCTCCGGGTTGACCGGCAGCTGCAGGTCTGTACCGGTCTGCTGATCTGAAAGAAAGCAGAATACGGTATTTACCATAGTATCAATGCCAAGAGCCTCGTTTAGAAGTCCCCCGGCAATCTTCTCAAGGCTGCTGCCTTTTGACAGGCCGTCCAGTAATGCTGTTTTGGCCTGATATGTCGATATGCCAATTCCGCCAAACATATTTGCATCACTCCCTGTTCTCAAAGCTCTGGTGAATCTCTGCAAGGATTCTCCGGCCGATAGAAAGCGCCATTTCATCCTCGCTCTTATTGTTACCAATATTTATATTCATGCCATTGAAATTGAAATTGCTGCCGCTTCCTCCGCCGTCGCTGTCTGAACCACCACCGGCTGTTGCCATTGCTGGCTGATAACCAGTTCCCATCATTCCAGAGAACAAGTCAGCATTTACGCCAAGCATCTGCCCGGCCTGCTGCCAAACAGAAAGGCCCTGCGTCCGCATGGAATTGTCCAGAGGTACAACAGCCTCTGCCTTGCCACCTTCGGCGAATCTCGCAATATGCTCCTGATTGAATATGCCGCCTTCAGCATGGCCGCCAAGGGCAGCCGCCGATCCGGCGTTCAATCCAATCTTGAAATCAGACCAAAGTCCTCCCGCCTTGCTCTTAACCGTGGCAATAGCGCTGTCAAAGTAGCCACCGATTATACCCGGTATCTGGCTGAACCAGTTCTGTATTCCAGCTATCGTATTACTGCACCAGTTCTCAACCGCATTGCATACCTCCGACCATTTCTGATCCGCAATTGTCGGTAGGTCTGAAAAGAATTGGGAAACGTCCTGCACTATGCTGCTGCCAAAAGCCTCTGCATCCGCTACAGTCTGTTCCCACCAAGCAGCTATCCTGCCCGGCAATTCGCTCATGTAAGCCTCCGCATCATCAACCAGCTGCCCGAAGTATGTAGAAGCCTCTCCCGGCAATTCCTCCAATGAAGTAACAGCGTAGCCAACAGCATAGCCAAGTTTCTCCGGCAGGGAATCAAACCACTGCCCGGCAGCGTATGCGATTTCATCCTTTTCAGCGATAATCTTCTCTTTGATCGGCCCGAAATCAAGAGCGGCCGCTGCCTGCCCCATCATTGTACCGATTTTATCGCCAGCAAAGAATCCACCAAGGCCGCCAAGCAATCCACCAATAGCGGCTCCCGGCGCTGCCCCTACACCAGCAAATCCAGCGCCTATCGCAGCGCCTCCGGCTGCTCCTGCCTTTGCTCCTAACGCCATACCGCCCCAACGTCCGGCCATACCGCCAATAGCAGCGCCCTTATTGCCAGAGTTGTATACGCCGTAAGCATCAATCGCCATACCAACTGGGGCCGCGAATTTAGTGATCCCCTTTACAATCGGCGATTTAGCAAGAGTGGCCAAGCCGCCAAGGGCTTTGCTTCCAAACATTTCAGCCGTAAAGCCTGCGCCTTTTATTCGCGACATAAGGCCACCGCTGCCGCCTTCACTTGCAAGACCTTTCGCAGCCTCATAAGTTCCGGCTACCCGCTGGCCCATAGAAGTACCAGCTGCCAGTCTCCCGGCTCCCTTCGCCAAGCTGTACCCACCCTTTAGGACGGTTCCAGCCCCGAGGAAAGAAGCACCCATAGCAAGCCCGGCTGCCCCGGCAAGGTTCCCGTGCATCAGGGCATTGAGTGAACCTTTCATCAATCCCAGCAAGGCAGCCAAGAAGGCCCGCATACCTATTTCGGCGAGCTTCGTCATTACCTTGCCAAATTGCTCGCCACCCGGGCCGCTTGCCCATTTGTCGATTGCCTCCATCATCCGGTCAAGGACGTAAACAATCTTATCGCCCCAGTCCATCTGCTGAAATTCCTCGTTATTCTCAAGGCATTCCATCAGGTACAGAATATTGTCGGCAAAATCTTTCACGCGGTTTGAAGCTCCGTCAGCGTCATTGTTAAACAGCGCGTCCAGCGATTCTGCAATCTTCGCAATCACCGGCTCCATTGGTGCAAGCGCCTCGATTTGGAAGTTCTCAAAACTGCCTTTCATGCGCTCAACAGCGCCTTTTGCGTTATTCATCTTCTCGATTGCTACATCAGAAGCGGTATAATGCGTCATATTTTCAAACATTTTCTTGACACCATCTGCACCTTCGCGCATCAGTATCATGCCGCCACGGATGGCATCGGAACCAAACATTTCATAAAGTAGCTTCTGCTGCTCCTCGTTCGTCAACCCGCCGAGCTTTGTTTTCAGCAAGTCGGCGATTTCAGCCAAGGACCGTAGCTTCCCTTCCTGATCGTAAAAGGCACTTGTACCCTTTTCCGTAATCAGTCCGAGCTGCTCAAAGGCCCCGTACTGGGTTTTCGTCATAGGCTCCAACCGGGACAACATTGTTTTCAGTGATGTGCCAGCATCGGAACCTTTCAACCCATTCTGCGCGAATACGGCCAAGGCTGTATTCGTGTCCTCAAAGCTCATTCCTACGCCTGCCGCCACGGCAGAACACATAGAGAGAGCATATCGCAACTCGTGTACGTCGGTAGCAGAAGCGTTTGCCGCGCCTGCCAAAATATCCGCCGCGTGAGCTGCGTCTCTCATGTGGAACGCATTCATGGCCGTTGACATAATCTCTGCCGCCTCCGGCAATTCAAGCCCACCAGCGGTAGCAAGGTCGAGCATGGCCTGCGAAGCCCCGCCCATTACGTCTTCAACGTCTACACCTGCTTTGAGCAGCTCCGTCATGCCCTGTGCTGCCTGCAAGGTGCTGAATTGCGTGTCCTTGCCTAACTGCATGGCCTTTGCGCGTATCTTGTCTATCTGGTCTTGTGGCAACTGCGTCAGGGCCTTGATATTGCTGATCTCGGCGCTGAAATTCATTGCCTCATTGGCAGAATCGGCAACCAGTGAACCAATACCCATGGTCGCCATACCCACGCCAAGCATTCCCATCGGGGAAGAAAGCGCATTCCTCATGCTTCCTAGCTTCCCGGAAACCTCATCCTTAATACCTACAGTCACCCGCCAAGCTCTGCTCGTCAGCCGCCGCAACCGGCTCTGTATCGCCGTAACCTTTGGTGCTGTCTTGTCCTCCGCCTCCACCCGGGGCTTTGCGATCTTTTTGGCAATCTGTTCCAAGAGCTTATTTGTCTTGTTCAGCTGGGCCTCGGCCTTAGATGTATCGACATTTACCTTCGGTTCCGCATGGCTGCCGCCGAGCTTATCGACGGTTTTCTGCGTTTTGGATAGATTGCTGTTGAATTTTGCAACCTTTCCATCCACTTTTGACATTGCGCTTGAAAGCCTATCGTCCATCTTCAAAACGAGGTTCAGCCTATAAAATTCGTTATTATCCGCCATTTCTTTCCGCCTCTATTTTCTTCATCTGGGCATCGTCAGCCTCAAGCTCCGCCATGATGGAAGCAACCATAAATCTCTGCTCCATCATCGGCATTGCAAAAAATTGTCCGGGCGTGATCTTGCGCCTTGCACTAAGCTGGTGCAGGACAGTCAAGAACGTATGCCCGGACGTTATGAGTTTTTTACATCGTCAAGGTCTACATTGTATCCCGAAACATCAAGCACCGCCTCACCCAGCAGGGAAATTTCCCCGCCAAGCAAAAGGCGCTTGATAACCTCATCTCCGCTCGAAGAATGGAACTTCTCAATGAGCTTCGGATCTCCCCAATCTGGCTTTACCGTAGAGAGGGAAATAAGGCCAATCATGAATCCCTCATTGTCCACTTTTTCCTTCGGCCCCTGCTTAGTCTTGATCGTCGTCGTATTGTGATCGCGGCATCGGGAAACCTGCTTACCAGTCAGGGCTTTCAGCGTCACCGGCACGCCAAGGCGCTTCAGTGGGATTGTCATTGTCGGTACTTCCTCCGCGCTGGCCGCCAAAAGGCGGGTAATGATGTCGCTTTCTTCCATGTCCTCTTTGATTTCCAGCTCTTTATTCGTAGCCATTTATATATCCTCCTTATGATTCTTCAATCGGGTCAAGCAGCTCGTAGCCTTCAAAGGTGAACGGCCATTCTTCCTCAATTTCCTTCGAGTGTTCCCAGTTCGCAAGGTCAATCTTATCGAACATGACGTTCTGCAGTCGTATCCTCTCTGCCCCGAACGCTTCCGGGTCGTCCAGCTTAAAGATAAGCTCTGTACGCATGGAAGGCTTATCACTATGAGCAACTACTCCAACCTCCTGTAACAGCTCATCCGTAACCTTGTAGCCACTGATGCTGCCCGTGCCTTTCAGCGAAATGACTTTGTGGCGTACCCAGCGGTCGCCAGCAGGCTTGATTTCAGCCTTGCCAATATCGACACTGGCCTTCGCCTTATTGTACTGTGAAAGCCATTTGCCCTCTTTATAGATAAATCCAAACGTACCAACGACGGCACGCACACTATCAAAAGACATTATTCATTCTCCCCTTTCCTTATTCGCAGATGAAGTCAGAGAAAATCTGCTCAATGACATCTGTGATCTGCGCATTCCATTTCAGGAATACCTGATTCGGCTCCGCCTTGATCGTCGCGCTGGCCCCATGATAAGTAGGATTCAGCACAACATCATAGGTACCCGGCTCAATAATACCGCCTTGAGCGCATACCTCCATGTACTGCTTGCAAGCCCCTACCAATGCCAACTTGCCTTCCTGCGTGTTGTTGATCTTTCCGATGTAGTTTGCTTCTGCCGTGGCCTGCATATCACTGTCGATAGCGTCCATCGTGCGTATTGAGCGGATCTTCTTGAATGCGTTGTTCTGGCTCTGCCGTAATGTAATCAACGTGTTGATGCCGATTAACGGTTTGACGATCTTTCCGTCATAGATAAACAAGAACACGCCGCCTTTTACGGCCGCTTCCTGCTCGCTGCTGCGCCCGCCTCTCCACCTGCGCGTTACATCGTCAAAAGAGGTCGATGCGTATGTCGTGGATTCGGAAAGTTTCTGTCCCGCAATGAGGCCGGCAACGAACGGCGCTACTTCTGCGGACGAGTACGAAACGCCGTCAAGAATAACGCCGGTGCCAACATTTACAATTCCTTCATGGTTGAAACCAGCAGATCTGGCAACCGCCTTGTCTACTGCGTCGTCGGCAACGTCGTCGGCAGCCGTACCACCCATGATGCAGACGATCTTCTTGCCGTTCTTGCGCATATTGATTACCCAAGAGGCAATGGACGTCTGAATGGCCGGGTCTGTAACACCATCCAATGAGAGGTAATTGAAACTTTCCGTCTCAAGAACGTTCAACATTTCGATGTAGTCCTTTGCCGCAATGCCTTCGATGCCGCTGTCGCCGCCGGTAAGAGGCGTAGAGGTAATAGACTTGAAATCCTTGCCTGTAACGTCCGTATCTGCTGCAACTTTCGCCGCCAAAACATAAGTGTTTGCCGTATTAACCACGTTGATAAGCTCTGCCCAGGTCTGGAACGAATACGTTTTGAGCAGTGTCGTGTCCTCGTAGAGCTTCATCGTGTAATACCCTGTGGCGGTAAGCGACGGTGCAATCGTGATCTTGAATCCGTTGCCGCGCTCGCCCTTATATTTGGCTGTCAGCTTTACAATATCCTTATCCGCCGCGCTTTTCAGTGTCAGCGTCGCTTCTGCTGCCTTGCTGGTAGCAAGACGATACCCAAGGATTTTCTTTGCTCCGCCCAATACGCACATGCGCAACGTTTTGTAGAACGTAGATCCATTGCTATCTTCCAGTGCTCCGAACGTGTTGAGAATGTCGGTTTCACGGTACAGATCCGTAAATCCTCCGACCTTGCCCCAATGAGCTTTATACGGAAGGACCACCGTGCCGCGGTCGCCTGTCGTTACTGCTGCCAAGGCTGCCGCCTTGAAGTTCATATACAGACCAGGCAACACGGGAAGGTCTGTAATTTCCCACTCACCACCTGCCATTACTTTTCACCATCCTTTTCAACTGCCGGGCGCTTCAAAAATTCCTCAATGAGCGCCTTCATTTCATTTACCGTGTATGGCGTTTCGCTTTTCCCATAGGTCGCACCGTCAATGACCTCCGGTCCGTAACCGAACTGCTTCTTGGCTGCGGCTTTGAGTTCATCGACTGTGTATTTCGCATCTGCGGCCACGTCCTGCGTGGTAGCCGGTGCTGCTTTTACTTCATCAGCCATTTATACCCCTTCTTCCTGGTTCTGTTCAATATGACCGTCCGTGCTTACGCTGCCAATAATGGCAACCTCCTCACGCGGCCTTCTCGTTCTACGCGCCACAGTTGCCCGTATATGGCCTTGTTTGAGCGCGTCCGTATAGACGTTACCCTTTATATCCCTAATCGTCATGTAGCGGCGCTCTGCCGCTGATATAGGTATCTTCACCGCGTTGCCCATCTCTTCGATAAGCTTCACGGCAATATTGGCCTCCTCTACCGCATTACGCCCAAACACATGACAAGCGACCCTTTTCACTACGTCAAAAGCCAGTGATCCGCAATCCTCAATGTTGATATTGTCCAGTCGCCAAAGCACCGCGGGCCGTTTATAGCCCACGGAAAGCTGGCCGCCCTGAACCTCATACCCATCACCAAGAATCGCCTTAGACCACACAACCAGTGCATCAATCCATGGGTCATTATTTAATGGCCCCGGAACGTCAGAAGGCTGCAATGCCAGCACATAGAAATTAACACACCGGGTAAGGGCCTGCCACTCTGTATCTGCCACGTCCTCCAACATTCCGTCGGAAATGCAGGTCACGGCTTCCCCATCGTCGCCCGTCAGGAGCTGCATATTGAGCGTTGCAGCAACCTTTTTTGCCAGTGCGTCTACCTCTGTATAGCTGCTCTCCTCAACGTATGGCCATACCTCGATTCGCCCGCGGAAGCCAGCCCATTCAGTATTATCCTGCTCGGCGTTCTCCTTGACGATAAGATACGGCTTTTCGGTGTCAGCGCTGGCCGTGTGCGGCTCAAATATCCGCCCTCCGACCTCTGGCACCCCGCTGATAAGGGCGTTTCGTATTGCGTCCCTCATTGCACTACCTCCATAACTGCATCACTGATTCTTTTAGCTTGACCTTTCCGGCCTCTGCCGCTGGTAAAACAGCAGGCATGGCCTTTGTTCCCGGGTGATGTATGGGATTCTTGCTGATCGGGTGCGGCAGCCCCGCCCACATGAACGCTTTCGCGTTTTTCAGGTGTATGTCATGGGCCGCTGTCCCTTCCTCCAAAAATCTGCCATACTTCACGCCGTGTGATACGTGCATGATAACTGCATTCCCAATCTTTTCAGCGTTGGCGTTGATACTCTGCCGGGCGTGTGATGTTCTGTCAGTCCAAGGTGCTTTACTTTTTGCCGTCGCTTCCATGTGTGCTGCCACGTTTTGGCAGACTAGGAAGGTTGCGGCCTTATTCCTGCTCAAATAGGCTCTCGCCTTATCGCAAAACATCAGTCAATCGCCTCCAATGAGCCGTCAATGCTCGTAAGCTCTCCAAGGAAATAGCGGTGTATGGCATCAGTGACGCGGAACCGCTGCCCATAGGCGGTGAACTCATCCGTAATGCTTGGAGTGCATCGTATATCAACCTCTGCCCCTGCCAAGAATGCGTATGATTGGTCTTTCTGCATCACGCCCGCCGTCGTATTTGATACGTTCACCGCTATCTGCTTGCTTTTCTGGTTGAAAATGCGTATAGAAAAAGGACCCAAGGTTGTATTTTCAATCTTGTGCCCTCCGCCTTTTGGTACCTTCGCTTTCCGGGAAATTGTTACCTGCACCGGATTCGCGGCAATCGTCGCTGCCACGTCCGCTTTTCGCTGATCTGCGAAACTCATGTAACATCAGGCCTCCTCACTGTAAGAATTCGGCTGCCTGCTGCCGTGTCAGCCTTCTCGGCCATGCCGTCGTACATCTTCGCCATCTCAAGACAATAGCTCGCGTAATCGCTGGCCGTCGTCTTTTCGTATGTCTCCTGCCCAATACTGTACTTTTTCACCTGGCCGGCCGTAGATGGAGAGGAAGCAGCTTTCAGCCTCCACCCTTGCGCTGCCGCAGCATAAATGCTATCGGCATCAGTGAGAATGTCCGTCACATCATTCTCGCTGAAAGAAGTATCTGCCGCGCTGCCGCCGGTTGGTATGCTTTCATTCACATAGCGCCGGAGCTTTCGCACCAGTTCATCCGTTGGCAACATGATCCGTCACTCCTTAAACAATCGTCAATTCCTGTACGTTCTCCTCTACCGCCGCGAATACGCCACGATAAGCATAGCCGACCAGCTGCTGCTCTACGAGACGGGTCAAGTCGCCGGTGTTGGCCTCAATGCGCAAATCCTGCTTGATAAGTTCTTTGAATCCGCGCTTCGGGCGAATCAGGTAGATTTTATCTGTCGGGCAGCCTGCGTAAGAGGTCTTTTTCTTGCCAACCGTTTCATCCCAGCCATCGTAATAGATGATCGTGTTGATTCCGGACAGGGCAGGATAGGACGTGCCGTTGATCTGGTAACCGCCGCGCATAGCCATCTCAATATCAATCTGATTGGCCTTGCTTGCCAGCATGACCGTGGCCGGACGCTTCTTAACGACCGTCTGTTTGATGCCCTCTTTGATGGTCTCATAGAGGCGTACCCAAGGCTGATCTGCGGCCGCTCCCTTGTATGCCGTCTTATTCGCCGTCTTGTAGTCAAAATCAAGAATTGGGGCGAAATGGAGATGATTGCAAAGTGCGTTGTACGCTTCGCCCATAGCCTTATTCAGCATCTCCACCTGAAACGACTGGTTGAAGTCAACAATCTGCTTTGTGTATTCAAATCCAGCGGTATAGGTATTGATACGTGCCGTCGGGCCGTACTCTGCCTGCAACGTGCCAAATTTGACCTCTGAACCCTCAAAGGACTGCGCAAATACGCAAGCACCACGCAGCGCCCACTTTGCGTCCAAAACCTCCGGAAGATTGCTGTCGCTTATCGTGTCGTAAATCGGCTTGTATAGCACCTGCACTTCTTCGCGGCCAAGTTCTACGTCCAGCACAACCTTACGCAGCAACTCTTTTGATACGTTGCTGCCGCCGTAGGTAATCATCTCGCCCAACGGCTTCGCGAATTGCATCGTTTCCATCTCACCATTGGTGATCTTCTTCGTTGCAAAATCGACTTCACTGCCGATTCTGAACGGTACCTGCGATTCTCCGGTGTATTTACGCCGGGCCGCAAGCATTGTTTCCTGTGATACGATATTCATTCAGATTCCCCTCCCTTATGCCTTTGCCTGTGGATATAAGATAAATTGAATCGTTTTCTCTGCCGATTTGGCTTCAGAAACACGGCCCACCATGAAAGCGCCAATTACCGTGCTATCGTCCGTGAATACGCTCTTTGCCGGATCGAAATACAGCGTCGCGCCCTTTTTGAAGGTTTTGGCCGTATCAATCTGATCTGTCACGTACTCTGCCTGCTCAATCTGCAATGCAATCGTAGCTCCGGCGGTGTTCTCCGCTGCAACAATCGTCTGCAAAGCCAAACCAAAGAACCCATCCAGCACGCAGAAAGCACCTGCCACTGTCCCGGCTGCTGCTGGTACGGTAACATCTACACTCTTGCCATCACTGACCTTCAACTGTCCAATATCTACTAAGGTACTCGGTACCGGCTGTCCAATGTATGCCATTTTCTATTCCCCCTTTTTTAGATCGCGCTCTTGCGCGTAACAAACAAATCAGAACTCATCTCACCAGAAGGCGTGCCAGCAGGCGGTGTCTTGTCGGTATGCGCCTGTGCCAGCACGGCCTTGACCGTATCGTCTGCAAGCAGGCTGTCAATTTCACCGCTGATCTGCTCTTTCGTCGGATTCTCCGGCAGGTGCATCATCTTTTTGACAAGGTTCTGCGCCATCTCACCGCTGACCTTCTCTTTCAGAGCGTCGTCAATAAGGCTGTCACTGGTCTTTGCTGCCACCTTATTCGCAGTATCATAAGCGCCTTTGATCGCGGTCATGAGGTCGTCGCCAGTCTTGCCGCCGAACATCTCACCGCAAGCCTTCATAAATTCGCTCTCCTGCGTTTTTTCTTCGCTCCCCTTATCAGCCTTAGGCAATGTGATTTTCATTTCACCACAGGCCGCTCCCAGCTCGTCAGCGGTAATCTTTCCCGCATCAAGCAGGGCTTTCAATTCCTTATTCATGCTTTTTACCCCTTTCATTTCCCCAACCGGCTCCCAAGATTCCTTGCGCTGAACCTCTGTAGGTTCGCCAAGCAAAATCCCGCTGCCGTCCGGGCTTTTTGTATACCCGAACCTATAGTATTTCGTGGTGTCACTCCCTGCATCATAGCTCGCAATGAAACTATCATCGTATACAGAGTTCACGCTCACATAGGCCCGGCTGTCATTCGTCGTGTTGAGCTTCGTATAAGCAGCTCCCCGTAACGCCTCACGCAGGGCCTCATGGCTACTGTCTGCCGGTTCCGCGATTGTGTCCATCTCTCCTGACATCGCCGCTACGCTCGTAGGCATTCCAGCCCGATTGAGCGGTGTCCAGTCAATCGACATACCTTTATAGTCCACAACATCGGTCTCGCCGGTCAAGGTGTTCTGCTCCAATTTCGGCATCCCAAAAATGGATACTTGAGAGACAGCTTTACCCCGAATCCAGCGCTTGAGGTCAGGAGCGCTCTTATCAATCAGACCACGGAAATAAGCTGTGCCACCTTGCATCTTAGCCCCCACCCAATGAGTTACGGGCTGTGGAAACTCCGTCGCCACGTTCTCCGCTTTCTGGTGACCAAGGAACCCCGGCAGTCCCACTGAATTGACCTCGCCAACAATGCTTGACAGGGCGCTTTCCTTGTAGTTCCATCCTCGTGTACTCTTTCCCGCCGGTACGGCCATCACAACCTCCAACGGGTCGTCGTCGCCATCCGTCAGCGCTTTTGTGTCGGCCCACTTCGCAACTGGGACATCAGCTACAGCCATTTCGCCATTTATCCGGGCCATCAGCGCCATAAATCTACTATTTGGCATTCTTTCTCACCCCCTTTCGGTGCTATTCAAACATTCGGTAGTTCTGCTGGTACCATGATTCAATATCCGGCTGTGATCCGGGCGCTGCCCTCCATTGTTTCAACCTCTTAATCAGGTCTCCGGTGTCCTCCGGCTCCGGCTGCAACGTACATAGGCAGTTCGGGTGTGCTGGATAAGGCGGGCAATCATCAACGCTATATACCCCGTGACCCTCGCCGCCCTCTGCGTATGTGTCGCATATATCCGGGCGCGGGTGAGAACTCGAAAGCACCCATCGTACCTTGCCAATCGCCGGTGATGCCTTCGCCCCTGCCAGCGTACCTTCTCCATAAGCGGCCGTCAGCTCCGTGCGTGCCAGCCGCAAGGCGTTGTAGTCGAGGTTCAGCGGTATGCGGCTCCCCATACGCTTAATCATCCCCGGGTATTCAGCCGCCATCCGGGTGCTGCCGCTCTTGACGTAGGTCTGCAAGGCCTTCGCCACATTGACTGCGTCCTCGCCAATCCCTGCCCGCACTATGTCAGAAATCACCTGCTTGTTACCCTCGGTGATGTTCCATATCCTTTCAGACAGCTTTAACCCGTCCTTGTAGGCCCGGGCGTAGCTTATGGCCACGGCCCGCTTACGCTGAAAAGCATAGGCCCGTATCATCGGCTCTGTCTGCATATCGGCCTTTCGTAGTACGTCCAGTGAGACCGCAAGGCTAAAGGTCAACCCGGCCTCCGCTCCGTTTCCTATGGCCTTGTCAATCTTATTTCCCAAGTCCAAATTCAGCTTCTTCACATCGTCCCCGATTACCTCAAGCAGGTAACGCAATCCCTTATTTCGTCCGCTCCTGTACTCCGTCAATATGCGGCGCACAGAGGCAAGATAAAGGTCAGCTATAGTCTTATCGGTCTGCTGTAGCAGTAGTAGGTAGCGCTTGCGGGCCTGTAAAGCCCATCGGTAATAGCTGCCCGCTGCCGCCCTGATCTCATCAAGGTCTCTGCTCATTCATTCTCACCGCCCGAATCCGTGCCGCCTCCTGCCCCTTTGTTCAGTTCCTCGTCAATGCTCTTGATCTGCTGATCCTGCGTATAGCTTTCTTCAACCGGCATATTCAATAGGCGTGTCTGCTCAATGCGTTCCTTCTCGCCCTCCTTGCCATCCTCGCCCTCCCAAGTCTCCATTGTGTCAATGTACCGCCCCAAGAAGTCAACGGCCGATTGCAAGGAAATAGAATTGCTCGAAAGCGCCAATGAAAGCGCCTGCGTCACGCTATATAGTGTCTGGGCTGCTGCCTGCTCGTCTCTATCCATGACCGCGTCCCAAGTAACCTCGGTCGCATAAGATTTATGGGCCTTGCCCGTTATCCTCGAAAGCATAGCCAGCGCCATCCTCGCAAACAGCTTCCACGAATCCTCCACCTGCTCCCGCTTACGGGATATGCGGCGGATGAGGATAGGCGACTGCTCCTTTGTGCTGGCCTGACTGCTTGATATATGCACTCCGAATGCGAACTCCGGTACCTCCGACGTATCAATGATGCAGTAAAAAATGAATTGCAATAGCGTGGCCGTGTCGCCAATAGCCGAAGCGCACTCAATGAATCCAGCATCTTCATCATTCTTGAGCAGGAATAATTCCTTGCCCTGTAGGTCAATGCTCGCCTGCTTTCCCTCTTTCAGGTCCTTGAATGCTTGCGGGAAATTATTCTGCATGAACTTCGCCACGTCAGAGACCTTGAAAGCCACTTTCGGCGTGCTGTGCATCTTACTTCCGCTGATCGCGTGTATCATCACGTCATGGTACGCCTTTAAGAATGGCTCGATTGGCTCCAGCTCGCTATAGCCGTGCAGCTCCGTTTCGTCCGGCTCATTGCGGAAATGCACAATCGGGATGAATCCCCACGGGTTAGCCTCCTGCGAACTCTCTAAGCCCTCCGGGGCCTTCCCATCCACGGTCGTAACAATCTCATCCGGCGTGATTCGCTGCCGGAACGTGTACTCCTGCTTGTCGCCGCTCTGGTCAATCCACTTATTCTTCGTCAGGATCGTGACTGCCGTATATTCATGCGTAACCGGGTCATATTCAAGGCCGCCGGTCGGTATCTGCTCCGGTGGGATGATGGCGCAGGACAGTCGGGTCTGTGTCTTGTTCTCCGGGTAAAGCGTCGTATCAGCTTTGAGATTCACCAGCCGCAAGAATACCTCACCATCCACAAGATTCTTCTGATGCACCCGCTGCATGATACTGATAAGACCGCTCGTGAAGGCATCGAAATCCTCCTGCGCCCCCTCATCATCACAGGTGAACGTAGGCGTACCCATGAAGCCGGAAAGCGTATTCACAATCGGTTTCGCGAAGCCTGCCCCCAGCTTGTAGCTGTCGTCCCGGTTGTAGTAGAGGTCTCGCGCCCGCCTGTAGTCCACGTGTCCCTCTATATGCAGCGAATACGGGGCCGAATACATATTATGCACATTGAAAAACCAGCTCGCCATTCGCAGCCTGCTCATTTCCCCCTGTGCCTTATTCATCCAATAGCTAATCTTACCCATAAAGTTTCGCCCCTCCTAGAGCTGCTGCCAGCCCGAAATCAACCTCACCACTGCCCGCAAAGGCCAGCACCAGCGCATCGGCTCTATCTGGTGACCGGTGTATGCGCTTCTTGTAGGTTTTCTTGTCCTCCAAAATAATCTGATCCCGACTATTCAGCAGGTATTTCCTCGTCGATAGCTGCGCAGCCAGCTCATCATCTTGCGGTAGCTGCAGGTCTCCATCGGATAGCCGCTGCCGAATACCGCACCATTGCTCCGTTACCCAATTCGCATAGTGTTCCTTATCCTCTGGGCTGCCGCCATTATGGCAGGCAACAACCTCAACATTGAGGCCCTTCTCCATGATTACCTCGCGCAGACGGTCTGTTACGCCGCCGCCCACACCATCATCATCGACCTTGATCGTCGCGTATGGCTTGCTGTAGTCGGCCATCATACCCGTAACTATGCCAACCAACTTGCCTACCGTCGTCATGGTGTCCTGCTTGGTGTAGTGGAACATTCCCAGCACCTTGCCCGCGATCCTCGGCACGAATATAGTCTCATCGTCGCCGAACCGGGCTATATCAGCGCCAATCTCCAACATGGCATCGTGATCGTCCGGCAGCTCTCGCATCATTGCTGCCTCGACCAGCTCCAGCGGTATCAAGCCGTCTGGCTCTGCCTTTGGAAACTCTCCCAGCACGCGCACCCGCACTACATCGGAATCAAGGCCGTACTGCTTTATGAGGCGCTGGCTGTATTGGTCTGCTACACGGTGAGTGTCCATGCAAGATACTTTCGCCGTGTAGTATAGCTCCCTGTCCTCAAAAAAAGAACGCTTGAATACGCCGCTGTTCTTTGTCGGGTTGCCGCATAGCAGCAGCTTCGCGTCCTCCGTCGTCAACGCACCCTCAATGGTCTCGTAGATGGAATCGTCTATGCCGCTGGCCTCGTCGCAGATGAAAAGCAGATGCTCCTCATGGAAGCCTGCCATATTCTCCGACTTGCTGGCCGTGCGGGCCGTGGCGAACCAGCGCTCCGGGAAGCACTTATTCGTGATCTTTGTTTTCTGCCACTCGAATAGGTCATTCAGCAGTGGCGAACGCTTCAACCACTTTGAAATCTCCGGCCATAGAATGTCAAATAGCTGCTGCTGCGTCGGGGCTGTGCATGGTATCTTCGGGTAAGGCCTCGTGAAAAGGAACCAGCATACCGCCCATGCCTCCAGCGCCGTCTTTCCTACGCCGTGGCCTGAACGTATTGAAACTCGCGCATTACTGCCAAGGCCACGCAGAGCGTCTACCTGCCAATCATCCGGGCTTACGTCCAACACGTTACGCACAAAAGGCACCGGATCGTCAACATATTGCTTCATGGCTGCCGCCATCTCCTCAATGCTGCTCATTATCCGCCGCCTCCTCATCTTGCGTCTTCCATACCTTCTCAAGCACCTTCGCCAGCAAATCAGCAGACCCTAGTTTCTCACCTGTCTGCTCCTGCTCCGCTGCGTCCCTTGTCAGGCGTTCAATCTTCACACCCTGCACAATCATAGTGACAATGTCTTTTAAGCCCGCCTCGTCCACGTCAGCGTGTTTCAGGGCCTCTACCGCTTTAGACTGTAGCGCCATCGCCACTCCTATATGGCGTTTCACCATTTTCTTGCGCTCTTTGATCGCCGCTTTCCGCTCCGCCTCCATGACCGTCTTATCCCATGCAAGGCACCGGTCTCCCCAATGATGCCTGCTCTTCCAACCAGTCAATAGCTGTCTACTCTTCGACAATCTCCTAGCAAGCTCGGAAAGATTACGCTCTCCGCCGTCTGCCGACATATCCAGATACGCTTTAAATGCAGCATAGGCCTTTTCGGTCTCCCTCGGCTGCCTGTCCCACGGCCTTAAATCGTCATAGCTCATCATCCTCCCTCATTTCTGCTTTGCTGTCCCCGGCTCCGCGCCGGTTATCCAAATAAGAACCTTACCGCCCGTTATACCGCTTCCCTTTAGCCACTGCATCATCTTAGCTTCATAGTGAGGATGGAAAGCGATTCCGCCAAAGCTGGCCTGCACTGGCCGCTCGTATGAGAACCCCGGCTGTGAAAACAGACTGTGATAGATGAAATCCCGGTCTGCTCCGTACTGCTGCAGATTGCCATGGATGAAAGTCTGCCTGTCTGGGGCCGTTGCCACGAGATGAACCCGCCGCACTCGCTTCCCATATTGCTTCAAGCCAACCATTACCCCGGTCGAAGTGATGCCGCTGCCGCAAACCATTATGAGGTCGTCTATCTGATCCGGTATGTTCTCCACCTGCCGGGCTACGGCCTGCAACAATACGTCCCGGTAGTCCATGATGTTGATGCCGTACTGCACGATAAAAGCGCCGGTCTTTTCGGCTATCGCTCTTGCTCTCGCGTATAGGATATTGTGGCGGCCGCTTCTGGCTGCGATATGAATCCTCGCACCGTACTTCATGCAAAGCCTCGGCATAGGTAGCCTTGCCAGTGTCCCCGGCTTAGTACCGCCATAAACCACTTCGCACGGCAGGCCCTTGCTCAATGAAACAGCAGCCGTAATTGGTGCTTGCGGTGAATGTATGCTACAGTACGTCAAAAGGCCACTGTACGGCACGTGAAGGCCATTCACAAGCATTATGCACTGACGCAACTTGCCCCCGTTGACCTGTCCCCGTCCGAAAGGCTGAAACAAATCATCACGCTTGAACCAAAAGCCGCCTATTCTCTGAACCGGCGTAAGGCTGTACTCATTCATCGAATCCAAAGGTCTTTTTGTAGTAGGCCTTTTTCTCCGCTAAATCCTTCTGCATCATCCCGGCAAACGAAGTGTTTTTCAGCCGCCGCCCAACGCCCGCTGTCTGATTCAGGGACTTGAAACAGTCTGCCGTTCCCGGCTGCTGCATGATCTCCGTAGGATCCGGCGCTTTGCCATTCAGCATCATGCAGATATTGTACGGATTGCCCTTGAACCCTTCCAGTCCATCAATTCCGCAACAGGTCATTCCGTCGCCCATTGCCCGCAACCGATTCTCGCCGGAAAAGAACTTCATGCCGTGCTTGTGGCATTGCTCCCGCAACCGCGTAAAGTGTGAACGCAGCAGCGGCAGCGGATAGCAGCAATCGCCGCCTACCTTCACCATGCCCGGCTTGCTCTTGTAGAACTTCATCCCCTCGAAGGTAACGCCATATACGCCTGCGTCTGCCAGTCTCGGAATGTTCTTCATCACGTCGTCGAATACCTCAAGCATATAAGGCTGTACCCGCACAATGAGGCGCTTTACCTTTGGCGCGATCTTCCTGCACATGTTCAAGCGCTCCTCGTATGTCGGCGCTCCCTTTTCCAGCTGGTCGTACTTACTGCATACCATGCTTATCTGCAACACAACATTGCATTTAGACAGTAGCTCCAAATATTCATCATCTGCCGCCAGCGCTCCCTTGGTACTCACGACAAAAGGATATTTTGTTTCAGCCAGTATCTTCAAGCAATCGTATGAGTAGCGTTTCAGCTTCTCAATCGGCTGAAATGGGTCGCTCATGCCGCCCCAATGAAGCGGTATATCCCAGTCACACCATTTTGTTTCCGTCGAGCGCTGCCCGCTGATGAACGCTCGCAGGCTCTCTGCCCCTTCGCCGCGCTCTATGGTCTGTATGCTTGTTTTCTTCTGCACAAAACAGTACCGGCACCCATGAGAGCAACCGATATATGTATCAAATCGTACTGGCAGGTTGCAAAGCACAACCTGTGATCCGCATTTTGGCATCTGTCATTCCTCCCCTTTCACCGTATCTATGATGAGCTGTACCGCCGCCGGTTTTCCAACGTCCTTTACCCACTGTTGCACCAGTTCCTCTTTGTCAGCCGGGAATGTCAGTGTCAGGTTGAAGGTCTCCGGTACCTTGCTCTCCTCATTCTCTATCAGCTCATGGTCTATATAGTCGTCAATGCTGTTCTCCATGGCTGCCAGCTCTGCATCAGAAAAGCCCGCTTCCTTAGCTGCGTCCTCTCCGATTTCATCCAGCAATGATTTCAGCTTGACTTCATCCCATTCGCCCTCAACCTTATTCAACGCTATATTCAAGGCTTTTTCGTCCTTAATTTCAAGGTCAACGACCGTCACCGGCACCTTTTCAATGCCGTGATCCCGCGCCACTGTGATACGCTGGTGTCCTCCAACAACGGTATTTGTCCGCCTATTCCATATCACCGGCACCACAAATCCGAATGTATCAATGCTATGCCAAAGACGCTGGTATTCTTCCATGTCCGGCGTGAGCGTGATCCGCGGATTGTAAGCCGCCAAATTCATGTCGCTTATTTTCTTCTCAATCAGCTTCAACCGTATCACCTGCCTCTGTAATAATGGTCTCTGCCAGCGCGTCCTTGCCATGGTCTGTGCAGAAATCCTTCACGGCCTGCTCCGCTTCCGCTGGTAGCGTGAACGTCATATTGAAAGTGTCCTTCGGCTTTTCGGCCGCGCTGTCAACGCCGCTGAAATCATCCTCCATCAAGTCGCTGATGTGGTCGTAATCGGTGAGCAGCGTCTTGATCTCAAAATCATCAAACCCGGTATCATCCAAATCCGCACCAGCTGCCTGTAGCTCCTGCAATATGCCGGTCAATTTGTCGTAGTCCCAATCGCCCTTGATCTTGTTGAGCGACAAATTAAGTACCTTCTCCTGCGTGTCGTCAAGCTTCAATACCAGCGCATCCACCGTGGTTTTGCCCTGCTCTTTCAGTATTGACAACCGCTGATGCCCGGAAACCAGTGTCCCGGTCTCGCCGTTGATTATAACCGGTTCCAGCATACCGAACCTTTGCAGCGATCCTGCAATCTTCTCCCAAGCCACATCACCCGGCTTCAAGGTCTGCCGGGGATTGTATTCCGCTGTCCTGATCTCCGATATTTTCACTTTTTCAACCTTCAACGCAACGCCCTCCCCAATAAAAAAGCCCCGCATCAGCGGAGCCTGTATATTTTATGGAACCGCTGTACAGGCTCTGCCCCTGTCTGCTCTGCCTATGCCCGGCAAAGTGTCTCTCACTGACACGCGGTATATAAAAGCCGGTAGAGGGAACCGGGCTTGCAGCCTGCCGCCCGTGGTCTTGTCTCCCTGCCAACTTTTGATGTTACTATTATCGCACATTTCAAAAGCAAAAAACGCACCATGAAGCCTGCAATTTAGCGGGTTTGTGGTACATTTAAACCGCCTTGAAAGTAAGGCTTATGCCCGTTATTTTTGGTCCGTAGTTATCCACAAAAAAGAGGAGCTGAAAAGCTCCTCTTTTTATATCGAAAATATGAATAGTGATTGCTGATCTGGCGGCATGGCCTTGATTCCGAATATCATCTTAGCCATTTCTTTTACCGCCTTGTTCCCGCGATCCCGCGCCCATTTTTCAGTGAGATATACCTCGTTGCTTATGTCGCGCCAGCTCTTACGGTCTATGTAATGGTCTCGGATGAGCTTACCATCATCTTTTGGCAGCCCGTCTATTGTCCGATTTATCGTCCGCAGTATACGCTCAATCTCGTCTATCGTGCTCTGGGCCTCGGCTATCCGCTGATTTAGGTACTCGTGGCGTGTTGCTGCCGCTTCCACGGTATTCAGCTCGGATGTTCCTCCTCCCGGCTCATCACCATATTTGGCACATGGCGCAGAAACGTCGGCTTCCATGATTTTTTTGTTTGCCGCAATTTCGTCCCGCATATTTTCAACCGTAATCGCGAATTGATTATAACGCTTCAACCAGCCCCGCGTCGTATTCACATAATCATTGTAGCCGCTCAAACTTTTCAACGCCAAATCCTCCTCACAATCTCTCCATCATTGGTAATATCTTTTTCTACAATGGCCTCATCTATCCTCTTTTTTGGTTATTTTTAGCCCGCTTTCTCATATAGACAAGAGCCTTCGCGATATGGTCTATAGCGCGCTCCTGCGCTATAGAACGCGGGTCTGCTTTTTCCTCATCGTCCATGGCCGGCACTTGTAATGGCGCAAAATGCAAGTGTAGCAGTTCATGCACCAATATCACTTCCGGCTGATAGGGGAACGGAGTTTGCAGCTTTTTAAATCCCGCCAAAGTTATAATTTTGATAATAGCCTGCTCATTTGAAAGGCTCCAATTCGCGTTTCCTTGGGTGTTCTCCGGCATATCATCTACGAGCTTTAATACGACTTCCCAGTCATTCAGATATAGTCGCTGCTGCCAAAATTCCATGAGGTTCTTCAGCTGGCGTTTTGTAAGTACATCATTCATCATAGTATCGCTCCTATTCCATAAATTAGCAGAAACCGTGTCAGCTAAACGTGCCAAAAGAGCGGTGATTTGCCGCTCTTTTTTGATGCCTTTTATCCGAACAAATTCATCTCCCGAGTACACGCCGCATTCAAGTATAAAACCTCCGTGGCGGTCCCGGCACAATTGGTCTGTGTCGTCATGCTGCGCTTGCCCCGTCCAGACAGCTCCTCGTTATACAGCGCATTATCATAGCTGCTGACGATACAAGGCCCTGTGTGTTCCCTGCAGAGCTACAAGAGTCGCTTATGCTGCTCGGGCCGCGCAAACTCGCATTCGTAATGCAGCTGCGTTCGTGAACTTCGCGGATATGGTGGATTAACATAAAGCAATGTTCCAGACCGGTTGTACATTGGGATCGTTTTCATTTCCATTGATTATCCCCCTCACTTGTTATGCCTTTGTAGCTCCGCTTGGAGCACTATTTCAAATTGTACTTCACGTGTCCTTACTTCCCGACGTCTCCGGCTCCGCTTAAAAATCTGTCTGTATCTTTTCTACAGGCCCCGCGCATATCCTCTTTTTCGGTTATTTTTGGCCGCCTGCCGCGTATAAATCAGCAGTAACCGCGCTCAACGGCCCCTGCTCATATAATCATTACTCAAAATGGTATTTCTTCTTCGGAAACTGCCTGGCCTCCGAATTGACTTGCTGCCCCGGAAGGTGCTGGCTGCTGCCCGTGTCCTGATCCGTCGCCGTCTTTCTTATCCCCCATAAACTCAATATCTCTGACAACAACCTCTGTCACATAGCGCTTGCTGCCGTCCTGTGCCTCGTATGAGCGTGTCTGCAATGGGCCTACAACAAGAGCCTGCTTTCCCTTGCAACAATATCTCCCTATGATCTCCGCCGTTTTTTCCCACGCCACGCAGTTTATGAAATCCGCTGTAGGCTGGCTATCACTCGCGTTTTTCCCTTTTCTCTTGCTGCAAGCCAGTGAAAAGCTGCATACGGCTTTGCCACTCTGCGTTTATTTTATCTCCGGGTCACTAGTAAAGCGCCCGGCTCCAATCCATTTATTCATTTGCCTGTTCCTCCCAGTATCTCCGGCGTATCGTATTTATTCCCGATCACGTAAATATCGTCATAGACGTATTCGCTTAAATTTGCGTTCACCCTAGGCCCGCGTACCACGTACGCCGCTTCATCTTCATCCCATTCGACTACGCCGCGACCGTCGCCGTATTTAGTCCCATTGTCGTCTCCGTGGATAATATCGCCTTCGTAAATTTCTTTCTCTGTATAATCTTTCAGTCCCGTGTACTGTCCCACCGTCTCCGGCTTAACGCCATACATGAATGGGTTGCCTGATATTCTGATGCACGGCGAATGTTTTTTTCCCGCGTGGGCAAGGTCACCATGTACCCATTTGCCATTGTCTGGGTCAACCAGCTTCCCTCTAAATTTTATCTCACGCATTTCTTTTCCCCCTTATCATGTGTCCACTGCCCCTGTCCGCACCGGGGACAGCGAACCTTATACATCTTGATGGGCTTGCCATCAGATACACAGCCAGTCTCTATGACTGACATCTCGGATATGAGACCACAATATACGCAATGGACTTTTCGCGTGTTATTCATTCCTCAACCCTCCGATTCCATTTTGCTACGGCGACTTCTTTCGTGTCTGCCGATATTCCGCAAGCGCAATTCGTGCATTCCACAAAGCACTCTCCTGTATAATCTGGCATCCACGTAGCTATTTCATGCGTATGTGGCTCTATCTCATATATAATTGCCTCGCCGCCACAGAACGGGCACGGTTTTAGTTTAACGTTCATTGCCGCAATCAGCAGATTCTTATTCGTTTCCATCGTCATTTACCTCCCAATGCTTGCAACTGCATTCCAGCTCACTCACGAAATCCGCGCAATTATCGCTCCTATCGCAAGTGCAAACAAAATCCACTAACCATTTGCAGCTTTTACACTTATGGAACGTCTTATACTTTTTGCACGATCCGTCGCTTTTCCTGCCGCTGCCGTCAAGGTCGCATATCCCCGTTTCGGCTAACTCTCCGAACTCTCCGTCACGGTCGAACCAATGGCACGTATCACATGATCTTTTCATTTTCTGCCGCCTCCTGATTTTCCTGCAAAAATTATTCCACTTTTCCTGCAAAAAATATTCTTATTTGTCGCGCCCCCTGCTCCGCTCTGCGCTGAATCCGTCTGGGAACCTAAGCTTCAGCTTTTCGATATTACCCCGCATCACATCGGCCATTGAGAATCCGCCACATTTGCAGGCCAGCGCCACATACCATAGCACATCGCCAAGCTCCTCTTTCATGTGTGGAAGGTCAAGCGTATGCCCCTGATACAGGTGTTTCTTGATCGCGTCAGCAACCTCCCCGGATTCTCCTGCCAAGCCAAGGCCAACATTTCCCCAGTCCACACCGTCCGCTGCTGTCCTCATAGCAAGACGCTGGTATTCCTCCGGGCTGATTCCGTCGCTGCTGAAATACTCCGTCGCACTGTCCAAGGCTGCCTGAAATTCGTCCATATCGCTTTGAGGAAATACGCCCTGCCTGGCCAGCCCTTTCAAGCTCAACTTGATAACCTTCAATGTCTGTGCCTTTTTCTCATCAATCATTTTTCTGATCCTCCTCTTTCTGCTTCTCCACAACATCATTAATATCCTGAACTATATATTTCATGCCGCCATCCATGTGCAACATCGCCCCAATAGACCTGTTGCCGCAAGCATTCGTCACCTGCATGACCTCAACCTCACCGTAAGTATTTCGCACGTCCTCCAGAAAGGCTATTACCTCCGTAACAAGCATCATGATCTCACCGCCTCTCGGCTCCTGCTGGCAACCATATCCTCAAACAAGCCAGCGCACTTGCTGCAAAGGCAGATTATATTGGTTTCGCTCCGTCCCTGCATACCAATCTCGTAGGCCCTGATCTGCTCCATGCTGCCACAGTTTTTACAGAAAATCTCTGGCCCATCATAGGCCGTATTCGGTGTTCCGCTCATTTCTCTGCCCCCTCAAAATAAAGTCTGCTGGGAAGAATATATCTTCTTTCCGCCGTTCAGAAGTGTATCGAACATACTCTCGAATATTGGCACCGGAATGCTGTTTCCGGCCTGCTTGTATAGCGCTCTCCGACTATTCACCGTTGCCGCCGCATCGAAATCTTCGTCTGAATACCCTTGTAGTCTCCAGCATTCGCGCTCGGTCAGGTATCTGTATTTCCCGTTACCTATCGGCAGGCAACCGCATCCCGGTGCTCTGTCTGGCCGCTCGGTTATCGTGTAGCAAAAATCCTTGATGATTGTGATCCTTTGCAACACTCCTGTTTTCCCTATGCAAGAAACCATGCTCGGCGCGGTGATCGTGTACCAATCATCCACCGCTGGCTGCAAAAACGCTTCCAGATTTTCAACCGGCCGTTTCTCCATTTCTGAAAAGTCGAACTCACCACCAAGCATCGAAACGGTAAACACTCTTTCCCGCTTTTGCGGCAGTCCGAAATCCATAGCGTTCAGAACTTTGAAATTGCTCGTATACCCCATGCTGTCCATCTCCGAAATGTACTTTCGGAAATTCTTGTTCATACGCTTAGAAAGAACGTTTTTCACATTCTCCCAGACAACCACTTTCGGCCGCCAGGCTCCCATGTTCCGTATAATGTTGATAGTCTCCCACATTAGGCTCGAACGTGTACCGCTCCCTCGGTCTGCTCCCCTACCGTAGTTTATGCGCCCATCGTCTTTTGTTTGTCTCCCTTGATGCCCGGCAATGCTGAAATCCTGACACGGGCTGCCGTGGATTAGAATGTCCGGCCGCAGATTCCACCCGCATACGTCCTGCGTCTTGTAAGGAAGCTCACCGGTGAACATGGCATTGTAGCTCCTGACCGCCTTTTCGTCTATCTCCACATAGTCAATCGACTTGACCGGTATTCCCATGTTTCGTAGTGCTATGCGTGGACTGCCGATCCCGCCGAAAAGCTCTAATATTTGCAACATCACTGCACCTTCTCAATCATCGTCAGCGTGATATAACCCTCGGACGGGTGTTTCCGATTTTGATCCTGTATCTTTTTTCTCCGTCTGTATGCCGGTGTCAGGAAGAATTTCACGGATTTTTCTTTGATGTCTCTGGCCCGGGCGATCTCCGGTATCGTCCCGTCCATGATGTATTGGTCGCCTTTATACACGGCGTAGATGTTTCGGTTCGTATTTATCGCCATTTTTAATGGCCTCCTTCAAAATGTTTTCAAACAAGCCTTTCTCATGCTTTTTCTCGGCTGGCTTCCGATGATCTTTTTCCCAGCTCTGGTTCAGAAAAGCTGGTTGCACACCTAAAATCTTTTCAATCATCGTAAAACCACCATAAACTTTCTTCATAGATTCGCCGCATTTGGGCCTGACGTCGCTCGTAAGAGCTTTTTGCACTATCGCCTATACAAGTTTACCTAAAGTTATTTTAAAACGCTTGTGGGCGAAATTAACGCTATCTGAATATTTTTCTGCTGCGAAGGTCAATAAGGGTAATCCTGTCCGCCGTATCGAACCCGTATTCATGTAGCGCGGCCCGGGCGGCTTTGAGCGCTGCCTTTAGCCGCCGTGTCTCCTCTGTCTCTACCTTGTGTATGGCCTGCCGGGCGGTCTCGTCTCTGTACCCCTCGTTATTGTACTTTAGGCTGTCCATGCAGCTGCCCTCCCAACACGGCGGGCAGCTCTTTCAGTCCTAAGAAGTCAAGCCCGCACTCATCTTTCAATGCCTGCTGCATATCTTCCAACGTAACCTTCGTTCCGTCGTATTTCATGCAACCAGCGAGGCGTGCCAGCGCCTTATAAAATTTCGTCAGCTTCCCAAGCGGCTGCCCTTTGGCATCAGTTCCCGGTCGGTTACCAAAGCCGAAATCATTATGAAGCACCCACATAACCATCGTTGAGAACGCCATCACTGTATCTTGTTCGATCTTCGGCTGCAGCTCGGCAATGGTCTTTTCCGTTCCTGCTATCTGTATCAGTGCATCAGCTGCCTTACCACTCTTATCCACGTTGGACAAGGCCCTTCTCATGGCCCGCCGCTGCTTTCTTGCTATACTGCTCATTCTCTTTCCCCTCCTCTGGGAATAGCTTCCCTTGATTCTTCTCCTCCACGGCCCGCCGTATGTACGGGTCAGTCTCTGCTTTTAGGTCCAGTGGCAGCGGTATGATGATGATTTCTGCCCTTGGGTTCTTCCGGTCGACTGATACCCGCGTTCCATCCCAATTTTTGATGATCCGGTCGTCAGCCAGTAGCCACGGGCAGACCAGCCGCCGCTTATGCTCAATGGTCTTGTATTCGTCGCTTATTATGTCTGCCGTGGCTTGCATGAGGCCGACCGCGTCCGGGTAATGTGCCTCACTCTCGAGGAAATAATGCACCTGCAACCGTACAGGCCACAGAAAATGCGGCAGTTTCATCTTGTACCGCAGCATATTGATTGCCTCCCGGCAGTGCTTCTCGTATCGTCGATACGCTTTGCTCGGCAACAGGCAGGCATGATTTCGTAGCATCGTCGCGCTGTTCTTCTTTGTCGCTGGCTGCCCGAATATCGTAAATCCGAAGGGCCTCATGCCATTGTTCAATCGGTTCATACTGCCATCCCCCGTGTCCGGTAGTCGTCTCCGTAAAGCCCGACGCGCTCGCACATGCCATAAATCCTGCTCATTATCCGCTGCCCGGGAAGGTCGTCCATATCTCCGTCCTTTCCCCTGATTGACATACGCTCCATCAGCTCGTGTGGAGTGTAATTTGTCGTTATGATTGTCTGCAAGCACTCATTGTAGCGGTAGTTGATGATTGAGAAAAGCTGCTCGCTTACCCATTCTGACATGCGCTCCGCTCCCAAGTCGTCCAGCACCAAGCATGGAGCCTCTCTGACCGTCTGTAATATAGCAGCTGTCCTGCCGCCGTCGAACGTGGCCCGTATGTCTGAAAGTAGGTCAGGTACGGATGAGAATAGAACCGGTTGACCGGCTTTCGCTTTTTCATTCGCGATGATCGCGGCCAGCTTCGTCTTTCCTGTCCCGCGTGGCCCCTCGATAAACAAGCCCCGTCTATCATCTCCTATCAGCCAATGGGCGGCTTTTACTGCCGCCGCGTTATCAGCTGTTACTGTGTAATCAGAAAAAGTATCACGGGAATAAGCCGCCGGCACCTTCGCCGATTTCATGAGACGGTCGATTCTCTCCTGCTGCCTCCGGTGCTGCTCATGTCTGCAAATCCGAACTCCTTCATAAGCCATACCGTTAGATACCTCAATGACTGGTATCATGCCCCGCGCCGTCTGGCGGCACTCTTTGCCGTTGCAGCCCCGGCATATATCTTGCTGGGCCTCAACATCAAGTATCTTTTCCCGGCTCCGCTCCAGCTCCGTCTCCGTCAGCTGGTAAGTCCCACGGATGGACCTGCCTTCTGTCCGCTTCCTCAAAGTCTGCGTATTTATCGTCACGTTCCTTTTTTGAGCGATTGCGGCTATCATTTCCGCGATTCCGTCCATACTGTCTGCCTCCTTTTTGCTTTTCTGCCTTAAATCCGTTCCGCTCCCAATTCATAAGAATGGATGAAATATATTTGACTGACATACCATGCCTTTCAGCCGCCTCTGTGATTGCTGCCAACGTCCACTCTTTTCCGTAGTGATCTAGAAAATCTGAAAGCTGATTCATTTCAATCTCACCAGATAAAGGGTGGATATTGTTTGAGAAAAGGTTGATTACCTCGGAAAAATCTCCGTTGATCTCCTCCCCATCATTTTCCTTGTCCCCCTTAACAACAACAACATTATTTACTTTACTTTCCTTTACTTTACTTTGTGTACTTTCTGTAGCGTTTAAAGTAGTTTCTGTTTGGTTATTGCTTACATTAACTTGGTTATTGCTTACATTAATTGAGTAGATGCTTATATTCCCCATTTTTGAGCTTTCTTCCGGTGAAAACAGGCAATACTCTCTTGCTACCCGTACCTGCGCACGCCTCCCTACCGCTTGCAAATAGCGGATTTGTATCCCGTGAGAAGTAAGAACGCCGTATTTTTCGTATATGTTTTTGTCGAAAAAACCTTCGTTAATGTATGCGGAAACAACTGTTTTTGCATACTCACTGTCTACATTGAGCTTGAAACTAAATAGATATTGTTGACGTTCTGTCCACATCATGTAATATCCATCATGATAAATATTCATCAATATTTTTATGAGCAACCCGAACGCTTGAAACCCATATCTTGATATGACATAGGCAACTTTTTCATCATTGTCTATGTCAACATCAAGCGGGAAATATTCAAGGCCGCTCTTTTGTGGCCTTGCCATAAACGGTCACCCCTTACCGCTGTGCGGCGTATTGGCTGATGTCAGTGACGTTTGAGGCTGCTACCTCCGGCGGCATTGCCGCTGCCCCGTCAACATCTTCTTGCTGCTGATCTGCGAGTTCGTCTGCTTCATCCTGCTGCTGATCCGCTTCCAGCGGTTCGCCATTCCCACCGAAAAGTGATAACTGATTACGTTTGCCGCTTAAATACTTACGGGTCTCTGATTCCAGCTGCCATAAATACTTCGCAGCGGATTCCGTGAAATATTTGCCGGGTGCTTCTTCACTATCGTCTGGCGCGCATTTACGCATCGGAGTATTTATAACGACCTCTGTTCCGGCCTCCGGCAGCGACAACTTGCAGTTGATGATCGCGCCCATCGTGCCATCTTTCGAGTAGTTGAAGGTAACGCCGTAAGGCTTGATACGGGTGTCCGCATATTTCAACGACTTCATCTCGAGGATATTCACCGCCGGAATGATGAGCCTTTCGAACGCCGTGTAAAACTCCGGTGCTGCCTCCTCGGGGAAAATTCCGCTCATCTCATCCTGCGATTCACCGTGTAACATCTGATAGTCAATCTTGATCTTGCCTGTACTCTCGATAACCTTTACCTTTTTGATTCTCAATCCATCTGCCATTGCTTGTATCCTCCTCAAATAATTTTCAAGTCCCACTTGATTGATTGGTATGCGTCCCGCAACTTCGGCAAGTCAATTTTCGGCTTGCCAATCTTTGGGAGCCGTGAAAGAGCAATGAAGAACTTCACCATGCCCAACTCCTGATCCGTGATTTCCTTTGCCATCCTATCCGCCTCCTCTTGCGATATAAACCGGCTTGCCAGTGGCCGCCGCCACCAGTCGCTTAAATTCGACCGGGTCTGCATTGCCAGCCGAAAGGTGTATCAACCAAATTTCCTTCAGCATCGAAAGGTCGTTTATCGCCAAGAAGTCCAACACATTCTCAACACTGAAATGGCTCTTTATCAGCCGTCGTTCCTGCGCCGGGTGTAGTCGTCCAGCCCGTAC
Organism: Propionispora hippei DSM 15287; assembly: GCF_900141835.1. Lineage (NCBI taxonomy): Bacteria > Bacillati > Bacillota > Negativicutes > Selenomonadales > Sporomusaceae > Propionispora > Propionispora hippei. The sequence goes on from NZ_FQZD01000014.1 coordinate 101,673, forward strand.
ATTTTCGGCCAATATCTTGTAGCTGTGGTTGGCCTCAATCATGATCTTTGTCAGCCCGGGGAATTGGTACTTGAGATAGTAAGTGTCTGTTGCATATAGCACCTTGTCGTCACTGTCCTGCACGATAAAGCCGCAAGGCTCTCGTACGTCGTGCTGTGTCTTGAATACGCTGGCCGTGATCCTGTCTGTCAGCCGGTAACTGTGATTGTACTCAACAATCTTTGTCCGGTGTCCCAGCGCCCCGATTGCCTCCGCCGTCCCCTGCGTCATGTAGGCATCAACTCCAAGCCGCTGTAGCCCCGTGACTGCGTGAGAATGGTCTCCATGTTCATGTGTCACTAGCAAAGCATTTGGCAGCCTGAACCCGGTGAGCTGCTGTATCTTCCTGGCAGGCAGGCCACAATCTAACATGATCGTGGCCGTTCCATCGGAAAGCGTGTATAGGTTGCCGGTACTGCCGGAAGCATACGCTTTGATGTTCAGCATCAGAATGCCGGGCCTGCTGGGGCCGCCTTTTTTGCTGGCACCTTTTCGGCTTCCTTCGGTGCTTCCTGCTTTACCGGTGCCACCTTTACTGCCGCTGGCTGCTTCTCAATGGCCTTCGGCTCTGCTGGTGCCGGATCGAATACCTCGGCGTTGGCTTGCTCTTTAATCTCGCGGCGTGCAGCATTGATCGGCTTCTGCTCCGGCGTGATGTCAATGATTTCATCATCTGTCTGATAGCCCATTGAAAGCTCCGGCGCTGTCGTCCGAATAAGGAAGGCCGCTGCCCTGTATCTAAGCATCTGCTCCGGCATCGTCTTCCATTTGCTGCCGCTCTTTTTGCTCCACCCCTCTGCATCAGCCATCCCGATTGTGATCTCCGGCCCGGTGATGATTTCCCCAGTGGTCTTCTCTGTCGTGTATGCCACGCAGCCTTGCGAAGATGTCCCCTTTTTGCCGGTTTCTTTGTACTTGATTGACGTATAGCGGCCGCAAGCATTGAAAGTTGAAATGAGGAACTTGCTGCTGAACGCTGGGTTGCCATAGACGATATACATATTCTGCATCAGCATCAGTGGGCTTACGTGCATCCGGGTTGCCATCTCGATTGCGATTACGCAGTTACCAAAATTCTGCTCCCCGCGAAAAGTTTCCGGCACGATTGCCGAATAGCAGAAAACCTTTGCCATGCGCTGCATGAGAGTGAACCCTGCCAGCGACGTAAACCCTGGCGTTACCATTGCCTCCGGGTCTGTATCCACCATTGCCTGATCTTTTACTGCTTGTACTTCATTTGCCATTTTTACTCAACCTCCACATTTAATTTTGTATATTCCTTATCGGCTATGAGCTTAATTAGCTGGCTCTTAACCGGAATCAGGCTTGTATAGCTCTCGCAGTCGTCGATGAATACCGGCAGGCTGTGTTTGTAGTAGCCGCTCAAAGCGTTCAGAATGTCGATAGCGGCTTTCATGCGATTGCCCTTGTTCAGACCGTCGCTGAACGGTACACCGTCAATCAGTGGCTCACAGCATTCCTCCAAGGCTCCGTTGATTTTCTCACTGAACATCTTGAATCTGACATACTTAAAATGGCTGTTGATCGTATCCTCCGTGGCCGTTACCTTTGCCCGCATAAATTCTTCGGTCAAGAAAAGCTGCCGTTGCAGGTCGCTGTATATGCTCCCCAATTCTTTTTCACGGGCTTCCAACTCGGCGATCCGCTTCTTCATGCTGGCTGTCTGGTCGATGGCCGCAATCTTTTTCCGGCGGGCCTCAATGTCCGGGTCAAATAGCGCCGCTTCCTGCTGGGCCTTCTGCAGTGCTGCTTTACTTTCTTCCTGCAAGGCTCCAATTGACAGTTGTATCTGGTGCAGTTCGCTCTTGAGCGACAACCATTGCGGCTGCTCCTCAATGTCTGGCTTTTCCACAGCTTCAACCTTTTTCTGGGCCTCTGCCAGCTGGTCTGCGAGGTCTCCGACGCGGGCCGTCTTGCCCTCGATGTCTGTGTTAAATCCTTTCAGCATCTCGGAATCGCGGTTCCGCTGCTCCATGATCTTCATGCCGTCGGCATTGATTGATTCCAGCTCTTGAGATTTTCTGACGTTGAAATTATCCAAAGCCTTTTTCCGGGTTGCTTCCACTCTTTCCGGCGGAAGCTTCTGTCCGCAGCAAGGGCAGGTGTCGGATATTTCGCCGTCGCTGAACTCCTCATCATTTATCTTCGTCCATCTTGCTCGGAGAGCATCGGCCTTCTTGTCTGCCGTCTCAATGGCACCAGCAAGGATTTTCTTCCGCCCTTCGATGGCTTCAATCTCTTTCCCGATACGCTCAATCTCTGACCGTAAATTCTTTGCGGTGTTGGCATCGCCGGAAACCTGCGTTGAATATTGTGCTTCAAATTCTGCCCGGAACTTAGTCATTCTGGCCTCTACACCGGCGGCCATCTTCTGATTCTCTGCAACCTCGCCGCCGTTCTCAATCCGCAGGATCTGCTTCTGCTTATCGGCCTTCTGCTTCTCAAGACTGGCAAGCTCTGTTTCCAGTGATTCCCGTGCCTGCCCGGCATCCTCCGGTATTGCGTTCGTCAGCTCATCAATGCGGGCCGGGATGGACTTCATTTCCTCGTTGGCCTTCTTGATCTTCGCTGCAATCACTTTGCGCAGGTCTGAAACTGTCCTGCCTTCCAGTAACTTAGTGAGCGGTGCCAGCTGCTCTGTTCCGGCGATAATGTCCTCATCCGATACCGTGCCGCACATATCCATAAGCACCTTGCGGCGCTCCTTCCAGTTCAGGTTGGTGCAAAAATGCAATGGCATTGAAAGGAGTTTAAAAGCATCTTCGGAACAAATCATTGCGATCTGGCGGTCAAAATCCTTCTTCATCATCGGAACGCCGTCGATACTGTAATTGGTCGTATGACCGGCGAACTCGCTCTCTGCTGTCCCGCGCTTCTTCTCCCACTTCTCGACGTATTCCCGGTGGATAGTGATTGGCCGCCCGTCGTCGCGTTCCATCTCTACCTCAACAACGTGCTGCACACCGCCATCGTTTGGAGTGTTGCCATTTTCGTCACGCTTCTTGATCTGTGCATCTACCTGCTTACCGTCGAACCCCTTACCCATCAGCGCCCATGAGTACGCATCAGCAACGGTCGTCTTGCCGGTTCCATTCTCCCCACGGATTGTTACATCTTTGCCAGCGGCATTGATTTCCAGCTTGTCAATGCCCTTAAAATGCTCAATCACGATTCTGTTAAGTCTCATTTTCTTTCCCTCTTTCTTGTGATATAATATAAGTGTTTTCAAAAAGTCTTTCTTGTGGAATCCGCTTTGGTGCCAGCCAAGGCGGATTTTTTTGTGCCTAAAATCTCCATTCCCATGCAGGCTGCTGCCAGCTCCCGCAAGGAGTTGATGCAGGCCGATAACGGCGTTTCTTCATCCTCCGCTATCACATCATCCCGGCAAATATCTTCCAGCCTCTCCTGCGCCTGTAGGGCGTTTCGCAGGCTTACTCTCATCTGCAAGGCCCCATTGGAAACCCCCAGCACATTGACCTTCGGCAACAATATCCTGCCAGTATAAAGCTCATTGCTCAACCAGTAATAGCCAGCTCCGGGCGCTGCGTAAGCATCAACCATCATTGCAACAATACGATCCGGCACCTGCCGCCCTGCCTCGTAGTATGTGAGCGTCCTCGGTGAGATATTGAGCATCTCCGCTGCCCGCTCTCTTGTATATCCGGCACATTGCCGGGCTTGAAACATCACATCTGCGAACCTTCCGTTCATTGTCCGTACCCCCATTCAATGTGATAATTAAAACAGATGGTAACGGTGCTGCATCTTGCGTACCTTCTTCATTTTTCCGTGGCCCTTTGGCACGCAGCTCCTATCGTCTCTGCAAACCGGAACCATCATCCCATGCCAGAACATCAATTCGTATTCTTCCCCGGATGTGAATGTTCTTCCACATAAGCAGCAATAAGTTTTTCTCTTTCTCCTCTCACGCATTGAAGCAAGCCCCCGCCGCAAAAGTCGCCAGCAACAAAGCCCCTCCTATGCACTTCCAGCCAAAGCTACTGAAAAATGGTAACCGCTTAATCTTCATCCGCTTCACCACCCTTGACCCAATAGTTGATTCTGATCTTGTCACCCGGATGAATGATTACGTTCCCTCCCTGCAACCAAGGGTTCAGCTCCTTGATACCGGATTCAAACTCCAAGATGTAGCGCCGCCCGCCGGTATTCTTTTCCAAGTATTCCTCCGATATGTCCCGCAGCGTATCACCTTTCTTGACCGTGTAAGTCTCCTCGACAAGCACCTGATCTCCGTCGTAGTAGCCGGTCGAAAGGAACGCTGCCCCAATCACCGCTCCGCAGATGATTGTCTTTTTAATTGCCAGCTCAACGAATCTTTTACGCCGACGCTGTTTCTCCACCATCTCCATAAAGTCGTCCATCTCTCTTGTCAACCTCCTTCAATGCTGCCTCTATTGATTCCCAAGATTGCTCAACCAGTGATCCGGCCATCTCTCCTATCGTTCTGTCTGCGTCCTCTCTGTGGAACTTCCTAGAAATCAGCTCACCTTTTCTGTCCAGCGTGACCGTAACCAGCTTTCTCATCTCCTTTCGTTATTTTCTGCCATTGTCGGTTAAAAATAACCTTTAGTAGTTAAAAATTAACTGGCCATGACGAGCTTTGCACCAATAAAGCTCAAAATCTTTTGTGTCTCCCCAATGGAGAAGTTGTTTTTCCGGAGCTTCTTGTAGAATGTTGATTCCGGGATTCCTACGTTATTCGCAACGTACTTGTACTTGTAATTGTGCCGCGCTATCTCTGCCTTGATCGAGATTTCCATCTTATCGCCTCCGTTCTTTTTGTCCCGATGTGGTTATTTTTAACCTCAAGTCTATTATGCTCCTTCGCAGCAGAGAAGGCAAGTTATTTTTTACCTTTTTTGGCTTTTTTTAATCTTTATAGGTCTTTTTTAACCAATGTAGTATAATGTTAGCGAGGTGTTTTTTTATGAGCGCAGAATACTCGTCCAAGTTCCAAGCCCGTATGAATGAGCTGTTTCGCAAGGCTCAAGATGAAGATCCCAAACTCACAAAAGGTCAATATGCATCCAAAATTGGCACTACCTTAAATTCCTTGCGCGGTTGGTTACGCGGCTCTGGACAGCCGGACGCTGACGGTCTGGCCCGTATAGCTGCTGCTGAAAATGTATCTGTTGATTGGCTCGTTGGCAAAGCCACTTCCCCTGTGCATAAAAAGTTAGGTCATGAAAAAGAGCAACTTATCAGTCGAATAGCGGATGCTGACCTTGAAACGTTTGACAAAATGGTGCAATTCATGAATTATCTTGAGTACGAAAAGAAGGCAAAGGATATGACCGGTGGAGAAAAGGAATCATCAAATTAACGGTTTTTGCTTCACGATGTCCGTCACTGGATAAAATGGCACAAAATGTAGAGAAGGTGTGAAGATGAATATCGAAGATATGAAGTCTATTCCCGGTATGCGGGTTCGCTGGTGCCTGTCGAATAGCCATGGTGAATCTGATATATGTGACGAATATGCTTCTGGCGGTCAAAACGGTGACGGTATATACGAACCGTCCGAATGTCCAGTTTTTCCTGCTCATGACGGCTGCCGCTGCTACCTGTCCCCGGAACCCATGGAAGCCGGTGCTATGATTGACAGTATCAGGGAATGGAAAAGGAATCCATCATCCCGTCCCGAAATAGAATCATGGTATCAAAATAACAAGGATAAATTTTGACTGGAGGTCATATCATGAATGCTTTTCTGGGATTCGCCATGCTGGCATCTATTATCGCTGGGGCTGCTTCGGTGGCCGGTATTATATTCGCTCTTGTCAAGCACAGACCCAAAAATAAGTGGGCTGTCTGTATGATCTGCAGCGTGATCGTGTTTGCCGCTTCCCTCTGCACATACGAAGTATCTACGCCAAAAGAAAATCGTCCTGCCCCTTCTGCTGCAACTGTTCAGCAAGAAGCTCCGGACAACGGCGAAGGAAGTTCAACTCAAGAAGAACCATCTCCGGCCAAGCAGCAACCTATTTGCCCGGTAGCTGGAATCGGTGATACGGCTGATCTGTTTTCGGATAAATACGGCGAAGGCAAGGATAACGGTATTGGACATAGGTATCAAAATGATAAGATACTCGTTATGGAGGTCAATGGTCTTGCCCGTAATGTAACGGTAAATGAAAAATCCGGTAAGAAAATGGAGCTTGATAGTATATCTGGTTTCCTTCCGTCTGATATGAAGATTGTCAAAGAATACAGGGACGAATCTGAAACATATCCTAAGTTCATATACATTGGTGAATCTGCTGCTTTGCAGAAGGTTTTTCCTGATGATAAAGGCAAATTTGTCGTGATACAAAAAGTATTTGCGAACGAGGGTAAAACTGTATTTATTATCGGCACTGGCGAAAACCCGTGATCCGCTTTCAAAGCTCCGTTGAAAGCAGCATGACAAATTAAAAGAAAAAATGAAAGAGCCGCCTCCTCTGTAAAAAGGAAGCGGCTCTAATCTATGAAAGGGTGCTTGAGAATGAACGCTGTTATATATGCCCGGTACTCATCCGATAACCAGCGCGAAGAATCTATCACCGCGCAGCTCCGTGTCTGCCGGGAATACTGTCGCAAAAAAGGGTATATACTCACGCACGAATACACTGACGAGGCTATGACCGGCACCAACGACGACCGGGCCGGATATATTCAGATGATAAAGGATGCCCAAAAGCATCTATTTGATATTGCCATATTCCACAAAATCGACCGGAACGCCCGCAATGAATACGACTATTACATCAACAAGATGAAGCTGCTCCGGGCTGGAATCCACGTTGAATATGCCAGCCTAGGTTTTGACATTGAAACCCCGGAAGGCCAACTCATGGAAAATCAGCTGGTAGGAATCGCTGCCTATTACTCCCGCAACCTTTCAACCGAAGTACGCAAAGGCCTCAAAGAAAATGCCCTGCAGGCGATTCATTGTGGCGGCCGTCCTCCGTTCGGCTATAAAGTCATAGAAAAGAAATATTATATCGAGGAGCATGAGGCTATGATTGTCCGCTTTATTTTCGATATGTATGTCAAAAACTATACCTATGGCCGTATGGTTGCCGCCTGCCGTGATAAGGGATATAAGACAAGAGCGGGCCGGGACTGGTGCAAAAACTCTTTGCGCGAAATCACCCGGAACAACAAGAAGTATTCCGGCGTATTCATATACGGTCGCGAGAATCAGTCAAAGCTATATCCCGGTCGAAAGAATGAGATAATAGAAGTACCGGGCGGTATGCCAGCAATCATAGATCCTGAAACATATCGCATCGCACATGATCGTGAAAAGAATTTCGTGTTTACCCAAGGGCAACATCATGCCAAAGTGAACTATCTGCTGTCCGGTCTCATCTATTGCGGCGTATGCGGCCGTGCCATGGTCGCCTGCCGGGCAGTGTCAAACGGTAAACGCCCATACGATTATCAATATTACAAGTGCCGTCAGAACGTCGCAGGAGCCGAGCAGTGCAAGGTAAAGACGATACGCAAAGACTTTATCGAAGGTATAGCTAAAAAGTACGTGAAGGGCATCGTAGGCAGTAAGGAAGCCGTCGAAGATATCTGCCACTCCATAAATGAGCGTGTCGAGAAAGAGAACAAGACCGGTTCGAATGAAGTAAGGGCACTTGAGCGTGAGGAACGCAGTCTCAATCGAAAGATGGAAAACTTGCTCAATATAGTCGAAGATGGTGCATTATCTGACGTGATCCGTGGACGCATAAAGACCTTGCATGAACGTCTTAGCCAAATATCGGACCGTATGATTGAGCTTCGGGAAGAAGATAAGCCTAAGCTAGATGCTGATCGCGTGTATGAGGCCATCAAAGTATGGCAGGATGCAGAAGATGATGCTAGCTTAGCATCTATGTTTAAAGCATTCATTAGCCAGATAAGGGTTTTTCCTAAAACGATAGAGATTGATTTCTTCCTCGACATCAACGGAAGAAAATATATCATGAAACAAAAAAAGAGGCCGGTATAAAACCGGCCTCCCCAGCCCGTCAAATATGGCGGGCTTTTTCTTTCTCCATTTCCAACATTCGCTGGCGCTTTTTCTCTTTTGCCAGCTTCTTTTTTGTCCTATTCATGGCCTTACTATAGCAAAGGTTCTATCATAAAAGAGGTGATGATGTCCACTTTTCAGTGAGCAGCTTAGCCAACTATTTTTACGGTATACGTTCCGCAACACAATGACAAATCTTTTTTAGAGGTGAACAATAATGAACGTGAGAAACAAACTCATCCTTGTCTTTTCCTTATTAGCAGCTATCATTTTACTTGTATCGACAGGCGCCGGCTATATTTTCACTAAAGAGCAACTGACTAAAGAAATCTACAGTACCTTAGACAATGTCTCCAAAGCGCAAATACATAAACTGGATGCCTGGCTGGCCAATAAAGCCAGAACGTTGGAAATTACCGAATCCACTATTCAAAAGACCACCAGCGGTAACGTGACACCGGTCCATTTATCGGGCTATAAAACGGTGGACAAAGAACTGTCCGATATGTATATCGGCACGCCTGAAGGCGTTATGATTGACGGCAGCGGCTGGACTCCTCCCGCCGGCTACGACCCCCGGACCCGTTCCTGGTATAAACAGGTCAGTGCCGAAGGGAAACTGGTCTTTACCGACCCCTATCTGGATATGGTAACTAACCAAATGGCCGTATCAGTGGCAATGCCTATTAAAGGAGAGAACGGGCAGCTTAAAGCCATCATGGCCGAAGACATTCTGCTGCAGACTCTGGTGGATATGGTAAAACAAATCAACCTCACCGGCCAGGGCTATGCCTTCCTGCTGGACAGCAAGGGCGTTATGCTGGCCCATCCCGACCCGAACATAGTTTCTAAAAACATTCTTGAGGACAGCCAGTTTAAAGCTTTGTCCGATCTGACGAAAGAGGCCATGGGTAAGAACGATGTCTTTAAGACTTATCAGGAAAATGGACAAAACATGCTGGCAGTCTTCAACACCATTCCCACCACCGGCTGGACTCTTGTCATTAACGTACCGGAAAACTACATCTACCAACCTCTTACTACGCTGCGCTGGCTGTTTATCGGCATTGCCTTTTTATCCATCCTGATTGTTATTGGTGTAACCTTCTTTATTGCCAAACAAATCACCAGGCCGTTGGAAACTTTGGCGGTAAAGTTCGACTTGCTGTCTAAAGGCGACCTGACTGTTCAGACCGAGGTAAAGGGCAGGGATGAATTTGCGATCCTGGCCAAAGGGTTTAATTATATGGTGAATAATCTGCATGATATTATCCGTCAGTTGCGGGCCAACGCCGAAACTGTAGCCTCCTCTTCAGAACAGCTTACAGCCAGTGCCGAGCAATCGGCCCAGGCCTCCTCCCATATTGCTGAAAGCAGCATGAAACTGGCCGAAGGCAGTGAAAAGCAAATCAACAGTATTGATGCGGCAACCACCAGCATCAATGAAATGGCGGCAGGCATTCAGCATATCGCCGCCAATACCCAGTCAGTGACCGCTGCCAGCGAAGCCACCGCCAATGCCGCGCAAAGCGGCGGCAAAACGGTGGAAGCTGCCGTTCAACAAATGGAAATCATCTCTAAGACGGTACTGGAATCGGCCGAGGTGGTCAGCAAATTGGGTGAGCGCTCCAAAGAAATCACCCAGATCGTCGACACCATTTCCAGCATTGCCGGCCAGACCAACCTGCTGGCTCTCAATGCCGCTATTGAAGCCGCCCGGGCCGGTGAGCAGGGCCGCGGCTTTGCCGTAGTAGCCGACGAAGTCCGTAAACTGGCCGAACAGTCCCAGGAATCGGCCAAACAGATCGCCGAGTTGATTACCGAAATTCAACGGGAAACCGATCGGGCCGTACAGGTCATGCAGGACGGCACCCGCGAAGTGAAAAACGGCTCCAAGGCCGTTGATACCGCAGGCCAGTCCTTTAGCGAAATTACCGGTCTGATCAGCCAGGTATCGGCCCAGATCACCGACATGTCGGCTGCCATTCAGCAAATCGCCGCCGGCAGTCAGGAAGTGGTCACCGCCGTGAACCGGATTGACGAAATCGGCAACCAGTCGGTGGAAGAAATCGCCAACGTCTCGGCCGCCGCCCAACAGCAGTCGGCGTCCATGGAAGAAATCGCCTCCTCCAGCAGTCACTTGTCTAAGCTGGCCCATGAGCTCGACCAACTGGTGCATAAATTTAAAATTTAGCCTTAATAAAAATAAGTCCCCGACCGATTGTGGTTGGGGACTTATTTTTATACAAAATTCGACATCATTAATCATAAAATAACATATTTTACCTTGAACATCACTTTTGTAAGAACTATAATAATCCATGCATATGGGCAATAAGTCTATGCTTTGAAATACATTTGCAAAAATAAAAAATATCAGAGGTGACTGTCATGACCGTAAGAACCCGCCTTATTCTTATTTTCTCTCTTTTGTCCGCCGCCATGCTCTTAATTGCCACAAGCACAGGCTATTTTTTTACCAAAAGCCAATTGGATGAAGAAATTCACAAGGAATTGGCGCTTGTTTCTCAATCACAAATCCACCAACTGGATGGCTGGCTGATTAACAAGACCAAGATCTTAGAATCCACCGCCTCCACCATTGAAAGCACAACCGGAACCGCCACCGTCCAGGGGCCTCATTTATCGGGCTATCAAAAAATTGACAAGGGAATTCTCTCCGTATATATGGGCACCAGTGACGGGAAAATGATTGACGGCAGTGGCTGGACACCGCCGGCCGATTACGATCCCCGGACACGTTCCTGGTATACTCAGGCCATGCAAGATAAAAAACTCACCTTCACCGATCCTTACATAGACGCCGATTCCAAACAAATGGTTGTATCCGTAGCCTTGCCGCTTACCACGCCGAACGCTCAAAACACAGCGGTCATAGCGGAAGACATTCTGCTGCAAACGCTGGTAGAAACAGTTAACGAAATTAAAGTTAACGGTCAGGGCTACGCCTTCCTGTTGGACAGTAAAGGCTTTATGCTGGCTCATCCTGACCCGAACGTAGTGTCCAAGAACATTTTGGAAGACGGCCAGTTTAAAGCCCTGGCTGACCTGACGAAGGACGCTCTCGGTAAAAACAATGTTTTTAAAACCTATCAGGAAAACGGCCAACACATGCTGGTCATTTTCAACACCATCCCCTCCACTAACTGGACTCTGGGTATCAGCGTACCGGAGGATTATATCTACCAGCCGCTGACCACGCTGGGCCGGCTGTTTATTGCGATTGCTTTACTGTCCATCTTAATCGTCATTGCTGTCACCTACTTTGGTGCCAAACAAATCACCCGGCCGCTGGAGCAACTGGCAGTAAAATTCAACTCCTTATCGCAAGGCGATCTTACTATTCAGACCGAAGTAAGAGGTAAGGACGAATTTGCCGCGTTGGCAAAAGGGTTCAATTACATGGTAAACAATTTACGCGACATTATCCGTCAGCTACGAACTAACGCCGAAATCGTAGCTTCCTCGTCCGAACAGCTCACCGCCAGCGCCGAGCAGTCGGCTCAGGCTTCCGGACATATTGCCGAAAGCAGCATGAAGCTGGCCGCCGGCAGTGAAAATCAGCTTAATAACATTGATACAGCCATGACCAGCATCAATGAAATGGCCGCAGGCATTCAGCATATCGCCGCCAATACCCAGTCAGTTACCGCCGCCAGTGAAGCCACTGCCAATGCCGCCCAAAGCGGTGGCAAAACAGTGGAAGCCGCTGTCCGGCAGATGGACGTCATTTCCCGGACAGTCCTGGAGTCGGCGGAAGTGGTTAGCAAATTAGGCGAACGCTCCAAGGAAATCACCCATATCGTTGACACCATTGCCACCATTGCCAGCCAGACCAACCTGCTGGCGCTCAATGCCGCTATTGAAGCGGCCCGGGCCGGGGAACAGGGCAAAGGCTTTGCCGTGGTAGCCGACGAAGTACGCAAACTGGCCGAGCAATCACAGAATTCGGCTAAACAAATTGCCGGACTCATTACCGAAATCCAGCAAGAAACCGACCATGCCGTATTGGTGATGCAAAACGGCACTCATGAAGTGAAAAACGGTACAGCCGCCGTTCATACTGCCGGTCAGTCCTTCACTGAAATTACCGGTCTGATCAGTCAGGTATCGGCCCAAATAACCGACATGTCGGCCGCCATTCAACAAATCGCCGCCGGCAGTCAGGAAGTGGTCGCCGCCGTAAACCGGATTGACGAAATCGGCAACCAGTCAGTGGAAGAAATCGCCAATGTCTCGGCTGCCGCCGAACAGCAATCGGCTTCCATGGAGGAAATCGCCTCTTCCAGCAGTCACCTGTCTAAGCTGGCCCATGAATTGGACCAACTGGTTCATAAATTCAAAATCTGATCACAGGATCAAACTGCAAAATATAAAGGACGGTTATTCTCGCTTTGAGAAATAACCGTCCTTTCCATTTCGTGCCGAATCACGCTACCATCCCTCTCTTGTATCCTAACATACTACTTGCCAAACAGCAGACTGCTGAGAAGAATCAGAAAGACGAGCGAGGAAATCCCCACGTACAGCCAATCCTTTTCCTTAAGAAACACCAGAATGGATACGCCCACCCGCAGCACCGGCGTCAGGATTAGACAAAACAGGCCGCTTTGAATGATAGCAAAAGGCTTTAACTGCAAGGCTCCGGCAAAAAACTCCTTGATACTGGTCGGATAGCTGTGCCCAGGATAACCGCCTTCCCCGGTATGAATAAACCGGATTAGTCCAAACAGGATAATCACCGCACTGACCAATACACCAAACCGCAGCGCCTTGCTTACAAACAGCTCCACCTCACGCAGTTCGGCTTCGGCGTCTTTTTGCCTATTTGTTGCATCCGTCGTCATATTCTAACCCCCAATCCCTGTCCCATCATCTGCAGGGCGATGTAGATCAGTACAGGAATAAACAGCTTTCGTATGGTCTTGCTTTTTAACCGCTGCATGACTCTAGCCCCCAGGGTCGAACCCATTAAAACACCCAGTGCCACCGGTGCCGACACCGCCGGGTTGATATCGCCGCGACATAAGTAGATCACCGCACTGGCCGCACCGGTCACTCCCATCATGAAATTACTGGTCGCACTGGATACTTTAAGCGGAAGCTTCATGAACATATCCATGGCCATCACTTTGAAGCTGCCGCTGCCAATTCCCAGCAACCCGGAAATTACGCCGGCCAGATACATAACCCCAAAGGCCCCCGGCACATTGTCCACATTGTAAACGACATGCTTGTCCAGGGCTTTATCATAGTATTCCCCCTGTAATTTGAGCGTCTTAGCCGCCCCGCTCAAAGGAACATTCTCCGGCAGCTCCTGTTTGGTCTTTTTCAGCATGGCCAGCGCCGAATAGAGAAGCAACAAGCCGAAAATAATATACAGCAGTTGCGGCGCGATCATACCGGCAATCAGCGCACCGGTAATGGCTCCCACAGTCGTGGCAATCTCTAAAAACATGCCTACCCGGATATTGGTGATTTTGTCCCGGATATAGGCAATGGCCGCCCCGCTGGAGGTAGCGATGACCGAAATCAGGCTGGCGCCGATGGCGATCTGAATATCGATCCCGAACAGCAGCGTCAGCACCGGCGTCACAATAATACCGCCGCCCAGGCCTAATACCGCTCCCAACATTCCTGCAAATATGGAAAATAGCAATATTTGCAGTGTCATACTTGCCATTTGTTTCGCCTCCTTTGTAAAGCCGCGCCTGTCCAAACATCTGACAGCCACGACAGCGCCATGTCCGGTTTTCTCTTTCCTAGCCGCCGGACGTGACCCGCTTTTAATAGTATCACATTTCCCCAGCCATTACCAACCCTTCCGGTCACTATTCCAACCTTCCCAACGGTTCAGCCAAAAACATGGCAGCCCTCGATAAAATCGCTTACTACCCTAAACCGCTATACTATAAACAGGGAGGATCCTATATGCTGCTTCGCTTCGGGTATGTCGCCATTGCCCTGGATGTGCCTCAGGGCTCGCCTAATAAAACGGTTACCGTAAAAGTACTGGAAAAGATCACCGACCCGTCAGGACGCCTGCACCGTCTGCGGCGCATCCTGCGGGAAAACCTGGAAACCACTCTGCGGGTGCTGCGCTACAATGCCAAAAACAAAATCCATCTCTACCGTTTCACCTCTAAGACAGTCCCTTTAGCCACCCATCCGCTAACGGCCGGCTGGAACTATATTGAGGAATACCGACCCCAATGGGAAGAATTGGGCGACTATATTCGCCAGAACGACCTGCGGGTAAGCGCTCATCCCGATCATTTTACCCTGCTCAACAGTCCGCAACCTGAAGTCCTGGCAGCCTCACTGCAGGATCTCGAATACCACGCCCGCCTGTTTGACGCTATGAAACTGCCGCTGGGGCCGCAGCTTGTCCTGCACATCGGCGGTCTGTATAAAGACAAGACTGCCGCGATGGACCGCTTTGTCCAGCAATACACCCGCCTGCCGGCTGCCCTTGGGCAGCGGCTTATGCTGGAAAACGACGACAAGAGTTATCATGCGGCCGATGTGCTGGCCCTCTGCCGTAAGACAGGCTGTCCCATGATACTCGATGTCCACCATCACGCCTGCCTGCCCTGCGATATACCGCTGACGAAGCTCTGGCCGGACATCGTGGCCACCTGGCAGGGCAAACGGCCCAAAATCCATATATCCAGTCCAAAAAGCGCCAAGGATTTTCGCAGCCATGCCGATTTTGTCAATGCCGCCGATCTGACTGAGTTCCTTGCCGTAGCCAAAGACTGCGGCCAAGACGTTGACATCATGGTGGAGGCCAAGCAAAAGGACCTGGCCCTCTTCCGTCTGGTGGAAGACTTGGCCCGGCTGCCCGGCATAACCCGGGTGGAACCGGCGGCGCTGGAACTGTAAGCCGGCCCAAAAACACCTTCCTGGGGTTTGCCGGTCTGCTTTTCAGGACCCTATAGCACTTAAGCGCCAGCCGCCCCGTCCGTCCAGTTCCAGCCGGCGCCGGTGATAAGTCAACAGAGTCCGGCGGTGACCGACACTGATCAGGGTGGTTTGCGGCAGCCGCCTTCCGACTGTCTCGTACATAAACCGCTCAGTTTCCTCATCCAGGGCGGAGGTCGCCTCATCCAGGAAGAGCCAGTTGGGCCTTTGCAGCAGCACCCGGGCAAAAGCTACCCGCTGCTGCTCGCCCAGCGACAGCACCTTATCCCACTCCAGCACCTCCTCCAGCCGCCCGCTTAAATGCGACAGGCGGCACAGCTCCAATGTCGCTACCAGTTCCTGCCCGTTGACCGTTCTTGCTGTCCCCGGATAAAGCAGCGCCTGGCGCAGCGTACCGATGGGCATATATGATTTTTGCGGAATAAACATGACAGCCGCCGTCTGGGGCTGTCTGACATGTCCGGCAGCATAAGGCCAGATTCCCGTCAAAGTCCGCAGCAGTGTGCTTTTACCGCAGCCTGACGGACCGCAAATCAGCACCCGGTCGCCTGGCTTGAACACAGCCGTAAGCTGTCGTACCAAAAGCTGGCCGTCCGGCTTCTGGACGTCCAGCGCGTCGATGGCAAAACCGGTCTGCGATCCCTGTGTCCGTTCCAGCCGGTCATAGGCGGATGGCGCCATATGTACCAGCTCCATATACACCAAAAAATGATTAAGCCGGTTAATGACCGCCCGCCACTGCGCCAGCCGCGTAAAGCTGTCAACCACAAAAGAAAAGCCGCTTTGCACATGGCCATAGGCATCGGCAATCTGAAACATCTGCCCCAAATGAATCTGGTTGCTGAAATATCGGGGAGCAGCCACCAGCACGGCAAAAATCACCGCCGTTTGGGAGTAGCCGCTGGTGAGCCACAGCAGTTTGCGGCGCACACTGCGAATCTGCAGGAAATTGTCCATAATGTACCGGAACTTACCCAGGGCATGCAGTTCTTCCTGGCGCTCCCCCTGGTAAAAGGCGATGCTTTCGGCGTTTTCCCGCAGACGGGACAGGAAAAACCGGAAATCCGCTTCAAAGCGCTGCTGGTCATAATCAAGCCGCACCAACGGCCGCCCCAGCTTGACTGTCCAATAGGTGCCGGCGCCGGCGTAGAGAAAAGCCATCCAAACCAGATACCCGTATACAGGGATGACCGTATCGCCCAGCCGTAGCGTTAACACTCCTGACAGGTTCCACAAAATATAGACGAAGGACGATACGGTAACCAGATCCTGCAGCAGATCAAGCGATAACCGGAGCGTAAGCTGAACAAACTGTTCCACGTCTTCGCTAATCCGCTGGTCCGGGTTATCCGCCTCATTTCCTGCCAGCAGTTGGAGCCGGTAATAGGTCTGCCCTTGCAGCCAGTGCGACAAATATTCCTTGGTCAGCCATCGCCGCCAGCGAATATGCAGCAGCATGCGGGCATACAGTTGATAACCACGCAGTACAACCAATACCAGCGACAATACACAAAAGGTGATAATAGAATGAATAAAGCCCTGCTCATCATAGCTCTGAATGGACTGATAAAAGGCGCTGTGCCATACGTTAATCCGCGTCGAAATATATACGGTTCCCAAATTCAACGCCACAACTACCAGGAGCAGCCTCCAGGCCGCCCACTTTTCCTCGGACAACCAAAAGGCCCTGGCAATTCGCCATGCCCGTTTCAGCACAATACCACGCCGCATACCGCATTCACCTCTTTACTTGTATATTCCAAAGCCGGCGGTGTCATTCCCTTATCGGTCAGAGCGTGTTTCAAACTAGCGTAAGAATCCATAACGAGTAATTTTTGCGCCAGACGAGGCAACCTGGGGCCGGAACAATAGCACAAAAAGCGCCGTCAGGTCTGGAGATTGTTTAAACCCCCGACCGCTCCCCTGCCTGCTGCGGCGCTTTTAGCAAGAAAAAATCCGGTATACGCTGTTTGCAAAGCGTATACCGGATTTATCTGTTTTAGAACCTGTATGCAACCATTAGGAAACGCTAGAAAAATGGTCTCGCCGGACGAAAAAGCCGCTCACTTCCAGCATTCCAAGATTGAATCAGCTTCTTATCCTTTCGGATAGTACGGCATCATCGGGGGACTCTGCGGCCACAAAGGTCTGTTGCCAAACACGCTGGCTGTGATGCCCAGGGAGACGCTGACATTACACCGCCGGGTACAGCATTTGTGCCGCAACCATTCATCATATTCATACAGATACGGTAACTCACTGTCATCATCTTCTCCGTAGTAATTCCGCCAGTCATCACAGTCCGCATCAACATAATCCGCATATACCCGGGCCGTAGCTGTCATACCATAACAGGCTCCCGGCACATACACGGCAGCAGTAAACCGGACGCGCCGCAATGCCACGGCATGTACCGACTGACTGGGTACACAACCAACATATAACAGCTTTACATCGAAATGGCCGCGGACAATGACTTCATTCATCACCACGTCTACACAGGTAACCCGCAACCGGTGCACATAAGCCCGGATGACCTGTTCAATGGCAGGCCGGCGGCGGGGGACAACAATACAAATGTCTATTGACTTGGAAGTGGTTCTACGGCCTATCAGTTGCTCGGTCAGCATCGGCCGGATATAGTATGGATAACCGTAGTCATAGCCAGGGTGAGGGAAATGCCTGATCCAGTGTCTGTTCATGGAATCACCTCTTTTCATAACAGGTCTACTGTATTATATGCAGCACCTGTACAAGGTGAAACTATCCCCAGCAAAGGAGGTCATCAAACCTCAGTTATTCCTATAGATTTTCAATCTGCCAGTCAATCGGTGTTTTGCCCATGGCCACCAAAAGCTGATTAGCCTTGGAGAAAGGCTTGCTTCCAAAGAAACCCTTGGTAGCCGACAAAGGACTAGGATGGGGAGAAGCCAGAATCTGGTGGCGGGGATTGGTAATCAGCGCCCGCTTTGAATGGGCATGACTGCCCCAGAGGATAAACACCAGCGGATCGGTCCGGTCATTTAAGAGGCGAATCACTTTATCGGTGAACATCTCCCAGCCACGGTTCTTATGGGAAGCTGCCTGACCGGCTATCACTGTTAGAACGGTGTTGAGCAGCAGTACCCCCTGCTCAGCCCACTTTTTCAAATACCCGTTATTCGGTATATAACACCCTAGATCGTCCTGCAATTCTTTATAAATGTTCAAAAGCGAAGGCGGCGGAACAATCCCCGGCTTAACGGAGAAGCTAAGGCCATGGGCCTGGTTCGGTCCATGATAGGGGTCTTGTCCCAGAATGACCACCTTTACCTCCCGGTATGCCGTGAAATGAAGGGCATTAAAAATATCATATTTGTCAGGATAAATTCGCTTGGTTTGGTACTCTCTGATTAACCATTGTCTTAGCTGCAGGTAATACTCCTGGTTAAACTCTTCTTCCAGCAGTTCCTGCCAGTCGTTTTTTAATATGCTCATCTTCATCACCAGTATCATTATATCATGGACTAGTACTCCACTAACTTTCAAATTGTAAATTAAATTTGGAGAGGATTTCTGTAAAGTAAATCGGTCAAATTGGTTGAAGCACTAACCTAAGCGGATGATGATCTTTGGCGAAAAAAACAGGCCCTGACCGGCGGAATCTAGGTCTCGCCAGCCAGGGCTTTGCACCGCTTCAGACAACACAAGTACCGGAATTGGGGCCAATGGCCGCAATGTTTCGGGCATTAATTGCCACCAGATTACCCGGCAGGAAGCTGCCAAACGGGCAAGTCAACTGGATAACCAAAAACTCATCGGCGCCGGACACATTGACAAACGGCGACAGGGAGCCAATCAACGGTGAAAGGCCATTGTAAGTGGACAATGTCTGGGAACAACCAAAGTTATTGCTCTGCGGATCAATGATGCCTAAGAACGTCCCCTGAATCGTGCTGCCGTCGGTTAATACCACCGACAGACTGACGCCGCCGGTAAAATTCAAGCCATGTCCTTTTAATCTCATATTCCTACTCCTTTACCTAATAGTAATAGCAACCTACTATATACTATGTAAACAAATGGAATATGCGCCTGCTTAGGAAAAACATTTTGCCCGTCCTGCCTTCAGCACGCAGGCAGACAAAGCGCCGGAGGGGCTTTTCTTACTCCTTTTTCCTTGCTATTTATCAATGATACTTACAGGAGTTATTCCCTGCTTTTTCTATTTCCTTTTCCGGCAGGGAGTAAAAAAACAGCCTTACACCTTCCTGCAGTCAGAATAGGGAGGCTTAGGTCTCATTAGTCCTAAACCTCCCTAACTATACAAGGAAAAATATAATTCCAGGTACCGCCAACTAATTACTATTAAGCGAACATGGCCGTAACAGTAATCGTTCCACCTGGCGAAATATAGTCGTCAACATTGATGGTAATACTATCACCACTATCAATCGTATTAATTCTCGTACCGTTAACATAAATTTCCTCATAGATAGTATTATTATTGGTAATCGTAATGGTCATACCGCTGGAATAGGCCACAGTGCCCTCCAAAGACAGCGAAACGGAAGTCGGCAAAACTGCGCCATTTACAATCGTGATAGTTTGCCCTGTTGCACTTCCTGTTGCTTTCGTATACGTTTCCGTCCTGATAGTATTATCCCGCTCTACTTTCTGCAGCAGCTTATAGCTTAGGTCACGGGCGTATTGCTGCTTGCCCGCTTCATGGGCACTGTCTTTCAGCGATGGCTTAAACCCATCTGCCAGTTGGAACATCACCTTGCCGTACCAGTTCCCCTTGTCCACATTGGAGCGAATATAGCCGCCTTCCAGAGCCAGTCGCGGCGTAATCTGCAGGCTGCTGCGCAGCTTGTAGCCCTGCTCGTCCCTGCTGTACTTGTTATCATAGTAAAAACCGGAAGCATATACGCTCAGCCAGGGTGCTTTAGCCAAGGCAGTCCCCGCTTCATAGTCGAAACCCCTGACCGCTCTCACATACAGGATATTATTGCTCGCATCGGTTTTACCGGTATTTTTTTCTCCAGAAACAGGTAAATATACATTCGCCCGGTATTCCCCTAACCCGTGGAAATATTCCGAGCCAAGTCCAATCCGGGACAGATTA
>NZ_FQZD01000015.1 GCF_900141835.1 Propionispora hippei DSM 15287
TGGAAACGGCCCGGGAGGATAGATAGTTGCTGGTTAAGAGAAAAACACTCACGAACGTGGGTGTTTTTTGTTGTGCTAAATTGTTTTAATGTAGATATGTCGTGGTTGAGGCCACATACGTCGATATTTTTTATGCTTTGAGATAGGTTAACGCATTCAAGGTGACCTCTCCGGGTGGCAGTAAGTTTGATCAAAACTTTTTAGCGCTTTGTAGAATGGTTTTATTTATTTAGCTGAAAACCAATCCTCTTGAGTCATTTACCCGTGGCCTTTGCGGAAAAAGACGGTCCGCAGGATGCCGGAAGGGGCAACTTACGTTAAGAAATCCGCCTGTGCCCTTTGGGTATTGTTTGAGTAAAGCGAGTTTTGGATTTTAGGAAGGTGTCGCTTTTGACAAGTCTTTTGGAGTGTAGGCCTAGATTTTTTTGCCCCTTTTTGTATCATGACAAAAAGGGGGATGATGATTGAAGATGACTTAACTTATCAAGGTGGAGCGGCAGAACCGGATACTATAGGTCCATTAGGCAATAAACAGAGAACTGCAGAAACCCTTTCTGCAGTCTTTTTTATTGCCTGACTTATTACTCTTTTACTTACCATTTTTGAAGGAATTCATCCAACTCAAAGAGAATTTTTACAATATTTACTAGTGTTGTTTTATTGCTTTAATATAGTGGATGGCTGGCGAAAGTATGAGATATCAGCAGAAGGCATATTGACATAGGCCGGACCGATGCCAGTGCTCGGAACACAGAATGTCAGCATACATGAAAGCCGGTTGGTAAGGCACTAGCTGTGGAGGCTCTTGATGAAACGATTAGATACAGTCTATCAGTTTGTGGTAGAACAATGTGATGAACAATGCCGCCAAAAGGGAACGGTTGCGGGAGTGGCTACAGAGGTGGTTGCCCAAACGCTGGCGATTCAGCGTTCCAATGCGTCCAGTGATTTGAATGCGTTGGTAAAGCTGAATAAACTGGAAAAGGTGGAAGGCAAGCCGGTGCTCTATAAAACAAGGGAAGCGTTGCACCAGGAGCATGCTGCAGAGGTGACGGGTACGGTATTGGATCAAATTATTGGGGCGGAGCAAAGCCTGAAAAAGCCTTTGCAGCAGGCAAAGGCCGCCGTCATGTACCCGCCTTTTGGTTTGCATATGCTGTTGTTGGGCGAAACCGGTGTGGGCAAATCCATGTTTGCCGGGGCCATTTTTCAATATGCCCAGGATACGGGCAGGCTGTCGTCTCACGCTCCTTTCGTGATCTTTAACTGCGCCGATTATGCCCACAATCCTCAATTGCTGCTATCCCAGCTATTTGGCGTAAAAAAGGGCAGCTATACCGGAGCGGAACGGGATACGGCTGGATTAGTGGAAAAGGCGGATACGGGAATTTTATTTCTAGATGAGGTGCACCGTCTCCCGCCGGAAGGGCAGGAAATGCTGTTTTATCTGATTGATAAAGGGGCCTATCGGGCGCTGGGGGAAGCGGTGGAAGAACGGCGGGTTAAAGTATTAATTATTTGTGCCACAACGGAAAACGCTGAGTCGTCGCTGTTAAGAACGTTTATGCGACGTATTCCTATGCTGATTACACTTCCTTCTATCAGGGAAAGAACCATGGAGGAACGCTGGAGGTTGATCCAGAGTTTCTTTAAGAATGAAGCACAGGCTTTGCAGCTTCCTGTTAGTGTTTCCAAAAACACGCTAATTGCTTTTTTATTGTATGAATGCCCCAACAATATCGGGCAGTTAAAAAGTGATATAAAATTAAGCTGTGCCCGTGCTTTTCTGGAGTATGTGGGCAGCCGGGAAAAGACACTGACAGTGTGCAGTGAGGACTTATCCGAATATATCCGGCGGGGCTTTGTGAATTATAAGGTCCATCGCCAGGATATTGAACAGATTGGAATTACCGATAGCCTGATCTTTTTTCCGGGGGCTGGGGAAAATCAGACTGTCCGGAACGAGCCGACAGGTATCTATGAGGTGTTGGAGCAGAAATTCAATACACTCAAGGCAAAGGGCTTAAGCGAGCAGGACATTCAACTGATTATGAGTCTGGAGATTGATGTCTACGTTAAGCAGTACATGAGCAAATTCCGGAAAAATAATCTGGAGGAATTATATAAAATAGTTGACCGCAAGGTGGTTGGCATGACTCAGGAATTTCTGCAGTATGTGCAAGCCGAAACGGGTAAGCCGCTTGAGGAAAAAGTGCTTTTCGGCATGTCAATTCATATTGCCAATGCTCTGGAGCGCATCAGAGACGGCAAGGAGATCGTCAATCCTCATGTAAGAGAAATCGAGCGCTCTTATCCGAAAGAATTCGCCTTGGCACAACATTTTGCCAAACTGGCGGAACGGGAATTTTCCGTAATTATACCTAACGATGAACTCGGCTTTATTACTATGTTCTTGGTGTTGGATGATCCTCTGCGGCAGGCTGCGCCGGGCAGGGTGGGCGTTATTGTCGCTATGCATGGCAACAGCACGGCTACCTCGATGGCGGAGGTGGTCAACCGACTATTGGGCGAGAAGCACGCGGTGGGCTATGACATGCCTCTGGAGCAGAAAACGGAGATGGCCTTAGAGGAGATTATCTGCCTGGTTAAGGAACAGGACAAGGGCCAAGGGGTCCTGCTCCTGGTCGATATGGGCTCGCTGGTTATGTTTGGTGATATCATTTACGAACGGACAGGCATTGTCATTAAGACGGTAGAAATGGTAACGACGCCGCTGGTACTGGAAGCGGCACGCAAGGCGCTGCTGATGACTTCACTGGAAGAGATATATTATTCCCTGACCAATATCAGTCCCTATTTGGGGCGGATGTACTGGAACAGCGTGGAATTTCCTCACCGGCTTAATGAGGACGTGATTGTTACGGCCTGCATTACCGGACGGGGAACGGCTATTAAGTTGAAAAATATATTAAAAAAGAGTCTGGCTGAGTATGACCGGCCCGTCGACATTCTACCCATCGAAATCGGAAGTATGGAGGATTATTTACGCAAGTTAACTAAAATCAGTCAGGAGAAAAACCTGTTGGCTGTGGTAAGCAGCATCAGGCCGCAAAATGCGTCGATACCCTACTTGTCGACCAAGGAACTGCTGGAGGGGAAAATCGGTACTATCTTCCGGGGTATGAAGCCGTCTGCGGTTACCGTACCGGTGCTGGATAACATACAATTTATGGTGGAAGTAATCAACGAACATCTTAGTATTGACGGAGCGGCTTTTATTCAGGCCTATGAGTTTTTTGTAAGAAGGCTGGCGGAGAATGCTTTGCTTCTGCCTGAGGATGCCGATATCGGGTTAATCTTACATTTAGCTTGTACGATTGAGCGCTTGTTGCGCGGGGGAGTGCTTGACGGAGGAAAGCACAGCGGGCTGGATATGGCGGCCTATGGCGAGAGCCTGAGGGTGGTTGAGCAGGCGTTGGGCGTAATGGAAGAGGCTTTTGCTGTGAAACTGCCTGTCCAGGAATGCCGAAATATTGTTAAACTAATTTATCTGATTTAGCAGAAAGGTATTACATTATGTCCACTTGGAGTTTTCTCTGTATGGTGGCTCGTGCCTTGTCTGCCTTAATTCAGTGAATACGGGCGGTCTATTTTCCGCACCGCTTCGTTGTCGTCAGTCAGCATACTAACGGTATGACTCTTTCCTTCATCTCGTACTGCGAAACATAGTCTCGCCGTTCTCCTGCTGTTTTAAGACAATAAAACAATACACATTGCAATACAGAACAATACACATAGAATGAAAAACCCGGAAAGCTTGTTATTCAAAGCAGTTTTCCGGGCTTTATTGTGTATTGGCATGTTCTTTGCAAAATTATAGAAACATAAAAACACAAAGGAGTGATTTTATGGAAGCATTGATTAAATGGCTTGATGAATATTATGCGCCCTTTGCGGCACGGATCGGTGATCAACGTCATTTAAAAGCTATCCGTGACGGCGTGGTATCCTTAATACCCCTGTTGTTAATCGGTTCCTTCTTTCTGATTATTGCTTTTCCACCGATTAGTTCACTGGCCAAGCTGGTGGAGCCTTATGTTCCGCTGCTGGTTTCGGTCAACAATACAACGATGGGCCTAATGGGCTTAATGGCCGCTTTTGCCGTAGCCTACTCGTTGGCAGGTTCCTATAAAATGGATACATTGAGCAGCTCCATGTTTAGTGTGGCAGCTTTCATGCTGGCGACGCCGTTCACTAAGGATGGCAATATTGCAGCGGCCTGGATGGGAAGCAAGGGGCTTTTTGTGGCTATGTTGTCGGCGATATTTATTGTGGAACTGCAGAGATTTATGATTAAACGGAATATCGTTATCCGGATGCCTGACGGTGTACCGCCAACCGTGGCCCGTTCGTTTGTCGCCCTGATTCCCGGTTTTATTGCGTTAGCTCTGATTTTGCTACTAAATATGGTGTTATTCTCCATTGGCAGCAATGTGCAGGACATTATTTATAAGATTCTGGCTGCGCCGTTACTGAGTCTTGGCGGTTCTTTGCCGGCTTTTTTGCTGGCGGCCGTATTTGCCCAGTTGTTATGGACAGTTGGGATTCACGGTGCCAGTCTGGTCACCGGGATTATGAGTCCCGTATGGTACTCGCTTTCCCAGCAAAATGCCGTTGCCAAGGCGGCCGGGGAGATGCCGCCCAACATCATCTGTCAGCAGTTTTGGGATTTGTTTTGTACGATTGGCGGGTCAGGCTCTACTCTGGCGCTGGCGATCATGTTATTGACCATTGTCCGGTCAAAGCAGCTAAAGGCGATCGGCAAATCGGCTATTTGGCCGGGGCTGTTCAATATTAATGAACCGATTATTTTTGGCTTACCGATCGTTATGAATCCAATTATGATGATACCCTTTATCCTGGCGCCGGTGGTCTCCATTACTATCGCCTACTTTGTTACCTCCTGGGGTTTGGTAGACCGGGCTTTTGCGTTGGCACCCTGGACAACACCGCCGTTTATCAACGTCTTTTTGGATACCGGCGATATCAGGGCTTCGATCTTGCAGTTCGGTTGTTTTCTAGTGACAGGGGTTATTTATTACCCGTTCTTACGGATGGCTGATATGGCTAATTGCCGGGAAGAAGGAATTGAAGAAGTCGTTTATGAGGAAAAGCAAATCGCCAAATAAGGGGGAGAATGGGTCATGAATATTTTACTTGTCTGCAATGCCGGTATGTCGACCAGCCTGCTGGTTACCAAAATGCAAAAGGAAAGTCAGGCAAGAGGCCGGCAGGATGAGATATTTGCCTGCTCGATTGACGAACTGACGGAATATATTGACCGTTACGAGGTTGTTTTGCTGGGACCGCAAATTCGCTATAAAGCCAAAGCGGTTGGCGTGCTGGCAGAAGAAAAAGGGAAAGCCTTTGCCGTTATTGACTCGATGAGCTACGGCCGGGTGGACGGCGCAAAGGTGCTGGAACAGGCTTATAGCCTAAAAGAGTAGCAATTTAGCCGATAAGGAGATGCGCCGATATGGAAGAAGTGGTATTTAATATTATCCTGCATGCCGGAGACGCCCGCAGTCATGCCTTTGAGGCGCTGCGATACGCCCGCGAGCAAAACTTTGAAGCGGCGGCAGAGAGTATGGCTCAGGCTAAGAATAAGCTGATTGATGCTCATCATATTCAGACGCATCTGCTGCAGCGGGAAGCGGCCGGGAAAAAGCAGGAGTTCAGCCTGCTGCTGGTCCATGCACAGGATCATCTGATGACAGCCATGCTGGCAAAAGACTTGATTGAAGAGCTGATCGTGCTGCTGGAAATGCAGGCCCGGCAGAAATAGTAATGGCCGGTGCAAGAAACGGGCCGGTTATTCTGAGAGAGGAAGTGGCTGTAATGAAATACAGGTTACCGGACAATTTTAAGATGGGGGCCTCGGCTGCCGCCTGGCAAACAGAAGGCTGGGACGGCAAACAGCCAGGGCAGGATTCGCTGATTGATATAGCGTACAAACAGTTTCCTGACCGCTGGCATGAAGGCTATGGTCCGGCGGTGGCAACTGATTTTTATCATCGGTATGCCGAAGACTGCGCGCTGATGAAGGAACTGGGAATGACAACTTACCGGACTTCCATCGACTGGTCGCGGTTTATCCTGAACTACGAAACCGGGGAAGTGAATCCGGAAGCTGCCACGTACTATAGTAATGTGGTTGACGAATTAATCCGTAACGGAATAGAACCTATGATTTGCCTGGAGCACTGGGAACTACCCTATCCTTTATTTGAGAAGTATGGCGGCTGGCGGTCAAGAACGGTGGTTGACTGCTATATCCGCTATGCGGAAGCGGCGTTCCGGCTGCTCGGAGCTAGAGTAAAATACTGGTTTACTTTCAATGAACCGATTGTCTTTCCCTGGTTGGGCATCATGGATGGCGCGTGGTACCCTTATACCTGTAATACAAGGGAAGCCATGCAGTGGAACTACCATAAGGTGCTGGCCAACGCTCTGACCGTGAAGCTGTATCACGGCGGTGATTACGGCTACCGGGAAGGCGGGCGGATCGGTATCATTCTGAATGCCGCTCCGGTGTATCCCCGCTCGCAGTCAGCCGATGACCGCCAGGCGGCTGCTATGTGCGATTTGTTTTACAACCGGCCGTATACTGATCCTTGCATTAAGGGAGAATTCCCAGCGGAGTATTTTTCCCTGCTGGAACGGCATGATTGCCGGCTTGTCTATGACGAGGCGGATCTAGCGGTAATCCGGGACAATACCATTGATGTGATGGGGCTTAATTACTACACGCCGCACCGGGTGAAAGCCAGAAGCTCAGCCTGGAATCCGGCGGTGGCTTTCCATCCCCAGTATTATTTTGAAAACCATGAATTGCAGGGCAAGAAGATGAATCCCCACCGCGGCTGGGAGATTTATGCCAAGGGTTTGTATGACTTTGCCATGCTGTTAAAAGAAGAATATAACAATCTTCCCTGGCTGGTTACGGAAAACGGCATGGGGGTAGCCGAGGAATGGAAATATAAGAACCCGGACGGTGTCATTCAGGACGACTACCGCATTGATTTTGTGGCCGATCATTTGCGGTGGCTGCTAAAGGCCGTAGCGGAAGGCAGCAACTGCCTGGGGTATTTAATGTGGAACTTTACCGACAATGTTTCGCCCTACAATGCCTTTAAGAACCGGTACGGCTACGTGGAAATTGATCTGGACAATCAGCGCCAGCGGCGGCCGAAGAAATCCGCCTATTGGTTCCGGCAGGTAGTGCGGCAGGGCTATTTTGAGTACGACGGATTTGAACCGCAGTATAAGTAAGCGTAAATTGTAAAAAGAAACGGCGTCCGATTACGGTTGGATGCCGTTTCTTTTTCCTATGTCCTGGAATTTGAATTATTTGCCGTTAAAATAGGCTTTAAACTGGGGCAGGTAGTCCTTATTGGCCTCCAGCATTTCATCCAGCAGCAGCTTGGCCGCTTTGTCGGACGCGATCAGCGGATTGATAGTCAGCGCCAGCAGGGCGGTATTGTAGTCACCGCTGACGGCGGCGTCAATAGTGACGCGTTCAAAAGACTTGATCTGCTGGACCAGACCGTTGACCTGCACAGGCAGCTCGCCCATGGTCAGCGGTTTGGGGCCGCTTTTGGTGATGACCGAGCTGACTTCGACAATCGAGTCTGGCGCGATGCCGCTGATGGCGCCGCGGTTTACCGTGTCGATAGGCTGGATGTCGTGCTTGTCATTGTAAATGGAGCTGATCAGACGGCAGGCGGCATCGCTGTAGTAAGCGCCGCCCCGTTTTTCCAGTTGCGGCGGTTTAATTTTTAGCTCCGGGTCCTTATACAGTTCGAACAATTCATTTTCCAACTGTTTGACCAGTTCGGCCCGGGTTTCGCCCTTGGCGAACTCTTCCAGCTCGGTAGCCAGCATTTCGTCCTTTTTGAAATAGTAGCGGTGATAAGGGCAGGGAATGATGTCCAGACCGGTGATAAATTCAGGAATCCATTTGATGTTGATGATGTTTTTGACTACTTCGCCCAGTTCCCCGGAGGCAATGCGTTCAATTACTTTCCTGGTTACATCAACTCCGTCGGCGTAGACATGGAGACCGAATACCATGTGGTTAAGGCCGGCAAAATCAATCCGCAGCCGGCTTTGGTCAATTTCCAGCAGCTTGGCGATGGCCATTTCCATACCGATAGGCACGTTGCATAAGCCGATGACCTTTTTGTTCCTGCCATAGCGGGCTACCGCCTCGGTTACCATACCCGAAGGGTTGGTGAAATTGATCAGCCAGGCCTGAGGACAGAGCTCGGCCATATCCCGGTCGATATCCAGAATGACCGGAATGGTCCGCAGGGCCTTTAAAAAGCCGCCGGCCCCATTGGTTTCCTGGCCGATATAGCCGTGACTCAGCGGAATTCGTTCGTCCCGGATGCGGGCTTCCAGCAGGCCTACTCGGAGCTGGGTCGTGACAAAGTCAGCGCCCGGCAGGGCCTCGCGGCGGTCCAGGGTAGTATGTATTTCGATGGGAGCGCCGGCTTCCCTCACCATGCGCCGGGCCAGTCCGGCAACCGTAGCAAGTTTGTCTTTCCCTTCCGGAATATCCACCAGCCACAGTTCCCGCACAGGCAGTTCGTCATACCGTTTGATAAAGCCTTCGACGATTTCCGGCGTATAGCTGGAACCGCCGCCAATGGTTACAATTTTCAGTCCTTTCATAGTAAAGCCACCTCACAATAAGAATTGTAGTTTCCGTGTTACTTTGATTATATAAGCGGGAAGCGGGACCTACAATCATGCTATAATGAGATTGTACCGGTACAGTTGGGAGGATAAGCTATGCCAGAATTATATACGTATATTGCTTTGGATATAGAAAAACAGATTGCCGCGGGGGCTTATCCCCGGGGCCGGCGGCTGCCTTCCATCCGTGAGGTGGCGGACCGGTACGGTTGTTCCAAAGCTACGGCCATCAAGGCGTATGATACTTTGAAAAACAGGCATGTTATCTATTCGGTGCCCCAAAGCGGCTATTATGTGGTCGAGCATATGCTGACCAGCGAAGATATGGACCATACGGTGATTGACTTTTCCACAGGCAATCCGCTGATTGGGGCGGTACATATCCCCGATCTTAAACACTGCCTGGACCGCGCCGTAGATATCAGCAGGAATTATTCGCTTCGGCGGGATTTGCGGGGGACCTCGCCCTTGCGGGAACTGTTGCCGGGGTATTTAAGCGATTCTCAGGTGTTTACCGACCCCGGCCATATTTTTGTTATGCAGGGAATACAGCAGACCTTAAGCCTGTTGACGGCCATGCCGTTTCCCAACCGGAAGGACACCGTCCTGATTGAACAGCCTACCTATCGCTATTTTATGGAGTTTTTAAAACAATCCGCCGCCCCGGTTGCCGGTATTAACCGGAGAGAAAATGGCATTGACCTGAACCGGCTCGAACATATTTTTAAAACGGAAAAAATAAAGTTTTTTTATACCGTGCCCCGCCATCATAATCCTACCGGCGGCATTTATCCGGCGGAGCAGCGCAAAAAGATCGCCGAACTGGCGGCCAAGTATGATGTGTATATCGTCGAGGATGACTATTTTGGCGATGTGGCGCCGGAGGCTCGCTATGATCCGATCTATGCCTACGGTGATCATCACCATCATATTTTCCTGCGAAGCTTTTCGAAAATCATTCCCTGGTTCCGCATCGGAATTACGGTGCTGCCCACGCCGCTGCTCAAAGGATTTGAAACCTGGATGTGGCACTCCTATTACCGGTCTTATTTTTCGGCTTCCCTGGTATCGCAGGCCACCTTGGACGTTTATATCCGCAGCAAGCTATTGCATAAGCATGTCCGGGCGATCGAAAAAGAACTGGCCGGCCGTCTACGGGCAGTGGAGGAGCACAGAAGGGCGCTGGAGGAATGCGCGGTGCATTTTGTGCCTCACTCGGGCTGCTTTTACTTGTATCTCACATTACCGGCGCGGGTGCCGGAGACCCGGCTGATCAATGCCTTGCGCGGCCAGGGCGTACTGGTTACACCGGGCTACTATTACTACAGCAACCGGACCTTCTATGAACCGGGCATCCGGATCAGCCTGGCCCGCACCGCGCCGGACGACATTCACCGGGGCCTGGAGCTTATCCGGCGGGAGGTGAGAAGGTTTCTGGGCTAAACAGCAGAGAAATTAGGCGGAATGCCTGTTAATTTGGGTGCAAAGACCGGCCGGATGCTTTATAATAGTCTTACCATATTGTAATCAATTTGTTCAAATGAGGAGAGGAAAGCGATGCGGAAACTGACCAAGATAGACATTATCACCCGTCCGGAAAAGCTGGAGGAGTTGAAAGATGCCTTGAATGCCATTGGGGTAGCCGGTATGACGGTGACCCAGGTCTATGGCTGCGGTCTCTCCAAAGGGCATAAGGAAGTATATCGCGGACGGGAAGTAACCATCAATCTGGTGCCAAAAGTCAAGGTGGAAACGGTGGTTTGCGAGGTTCCGGTGGAAAAGGTGCTGGAGGCCGCCAAACGGGCCTGTTTCACGGGGCAGATCGGCGACGGAAAGATTTTTGTGTATTCGCTGGAGAATGCGGTCAGAATCCGTACCGGCGAAGAGGGGGATATCGCTATTATCGATCCGGAATAAGCGGCAAATCGATGAACAAGTCAGAGCTGGGGCAACCTGGCTCTGTTTTTTTGCCATCAGGAAGCTGGGATACGAAGTTTTTAGGCAGCAGACAAGTGAAGGGATGCAGGAAAAATTGAATTTAATAAATTTTTTGAAATATCAGATAAACAAGCAGGAATTTTTCGGCGCAAGTCGAAATATATTTCTTGTAAACGTTTACAGAAGCGGATGCAAGGAAAGAGGAGCATTGTGTTGAAGACAGCAGATTCTGCCAATGGTAATGCAGCAACGATTAAAGATGTGGCTCGTCAGGCCGGTGTATCAATAGCCACTGTTTCCCGCATCCTGAACGGCAGTGCCGGTGTGTCGCCCGCTTTGACTGAACGGGTGCAGCAGGCCGTCGATGCATTGGGCTATCAGCCCAATGCGGTGGCCCGGGCCTTGAAGGTGAAGGAGTCCCACAGTATCGGTCTGATTATACCGGATATTGAAAATCCCTTCTTTCCGGCACTGGTCAGAGGTGTGGAGGATATGGCGCGCAGCCATGATTATGCGGTGATTTTATGCAACTCCGATGGCGTGGGAAGCGAGGAGGAGCGTTACATCCGGTTGCTGCACGGCAAACAGGTGGACGGCGTGATTTTCACCGGCGGCGCCAACAGCGATTCCAGCATGGAACTTTTGGCCTCGCTGCCGATTCCGGCTGTCAGCCTGGACCGTCAGTCCAAGCGGGTGCATATGAGTTCGGTCGTAGTGGACAATGTCTACGGGGCTGCGCTGGCCGTACGCCATTTGGTGGAATTAGGCGGCCGGCGGATTGCCTTTATCGGCGGGTCGCCGCAATTATCGGTCGCCGCCGAACGGTTTAAGGGTTATGGGCAGGTGCTGGCTGAGTACGGATTGCCCCTAGACGAAGGATTGATTTTGCACGGCGATTTTACCTATGACAGCGGTTACCAGAATGCCTGGCTGTTGCTGGAGAAAGAGCGCGAGTTTGACGCGGTATTTGCCGCCAATGACATGATTGCCATTGGGGTTATTGAATGCCTGGCGGCCAGAGGAATCCGCGTTCCCCAGGATGTCCGGGTAGCCGGTTACGATGATATTCGCCTGGCTGGCTGGTATAAGCCTGCGCTGACCACCGTACGGCAGCCTGTCTATGAAATGGGGCAGGAGGCGGTCAGAATGCTGCTTCATTTGCTGGGCAGTTCGGCGCAGGAGATGGTGGAGAAACGGTTTCGTCCCGAGTTGATTGTGCGGCAGTCGACCGGAGGGGACGAATAAAAAAGGAGGAGAGCGAAGCAATGACTGGCAGAATGAGAGGGTCGGTGCAGACCCGGCCTATCCTGGTAGTTGGCAGCCTGAACATGGATTTGGTAGCGACGGCCAAGCGTCTGCCGCAAAGCGGTGAAACAGTGTTCGGGCAAAGTTTTGCAACCTTTCCGGGCGGCAAGGGGGCTAACCAGGCGATAGCTGCCGGCAAACTGGGGGCAAGAGTGATCATGGCCGGTTGTGTAGGCAGTGATGTGTTTGGCGAGGCGCTGCTCAGCAGCCTGACTGAGAGCGGCGTGACAAGCTCCTGTGTGCGGCAGGTGGCGGGAGCGACGGGGACGGCCCTAATCACGGTGGCTGAGAGCGGCGATAATATGATCGTGGTGGTGTCCGGTGCCAACGAGTGCTGTGCGCCGCAGGATGTGGATGCCGCTTTGGCTGTGCTGCCGGAACCAGGCATCCTGCTGGTGCAGCATGAGGTGCCGCCTGCTACGGTGGAATATGCCGTTCGGACCGCTAAACAGAGCGGCTGGACGGTTATCCTCAATCCGGCGCCGGCCCGGTCACTGCCGTCTGAATTGCTGTCCCTGGTGGATATTATCACCCCCAATGAGACGGAGGCCACGGCGCTGACCGGTCTGCCGGTTACCAATCCGGCCGACGCTAAACTGGCTGCCGGACGGCTGCTGAAGCAAGGCGTTAAGCAGGTGATTATTACCATGGGAGCCCAGGGGGCCTTCTATATGACACCGGCAAGCGAGGCTGTTATACCGCCGATTGCGGTGACGGCTGTCGATACAACAGCGGCCGGGGACGCTTATACCGGCGCACTGGCCGCCGCCCTGGCGGAAGACCAGGCGATGCCGGAAGCTTTGCGCTTTGCCGCGGTGGCAGCGGGGCTGGCCGTGACGCGGCAAGGGGCACAGGCAGCGCTGCCCTGGCGTGACGAAGTCAACCGTTATCTGGAGGATAAGGAGAGAACATCGGTATGAAAAAAATTGGTACGCTCAATCAGGGGTTAAGTGAAGTGCTGGCCGGTATGGGCCATTACGATATGCTGGTCATTGCCGATGCCGGGCTGCCCATTCCGCCGGGGGTACGGCGAATCGATTTGGCACTGACAGCCGGGGTGCCCGGCTTTGTGCAGACACTGGCGGTTATTTTGTCGGAGCTGCAGGTGGAAAGTGCGGTAATTGCCGGAGAAATGGAAACCAGCAGTCCCGCTTTGCGGGAAAGGATTGACGGCTTGCTGACAGGAATTCCGGTCGATACGGTAAGCCATGAAGAATTTAAAAAACTGACCCGCCAGGCTGTGGCAGTCGTGCGGACCGGGGAATTTACGCCTTACGCCAACATCATTTTGAAATCCGGCGTGGTTTTTTAAGGAGGGAGAGCTGTGGAGGATAAACCGTTGCTTGCCATGAAGGGGATTGTTAAAGAATTTCCGGGGGTCAAGGCGCTTAAGGCAGTGGATTTTTCCCTGCAGCCCGGTGAAATTCATGCGCTGCTAGGGGAAAACGGTGCGGGAAAATCGACGCTCATGAAGGTGCTCAGCGGCGTATACAGCCAGGATGCCGGTGAAATCTGGCTGGATGGCCGGCAGGTGCGGTTTAACGGGCCGCGGGAGGCTCAGGCGCTGGGCATCGGCATTATCCATCAGGAGCTTAACTTGGTGCCGGAGCTTACGGTAATGGAAAATATTTTCCTTGGCCGGGAGCCGCGCCATTCATTGGGCTTTGTCGATAAGCGGACCATGGAGCGGGAAACGGCCGCCGTACTGGCCAAGCTGGGAACGGACATCCGGCCCGGCACCGTAGTGTCCGAACTGAGTATCGGTGCTCAGCAAATGGTGGAAATCGCTAAGGCGCTGGCCGGCAGAACCCGCATTCTTATTATGGATGAGCCGACGGCTGCGCTGACCGAGCGGGAAACGGAGCGACTGTTCGCTATCATCCGTCAGTTGGCAGCGGAGGGAGTCGGTATTGTATACATTTCTCACCGCATGGAGGAGCTGTTCGCCGTCAGTCAGAGGATTACCGTGATGCGGGACGGCAGCTATATTGGCACTGTACCAACCGGGGAAATCAGTTTTGATCAACTGGTCAGAATGATGGTCGGCCGGGAGTTAACCGACCGCTTTCCCAAGCAACCGGCGGCAATTGGCCGGGCAGTTCTGCAGGTGAACCATTTGACACGGCAGGAAGTACTCCGTGATGTTTCTCTCACCGTTCACGCCGGGGAAATCGTCGGTGTGGCCGGCTTGATGGGAGCCGGGCGGACGGAGCTGGCCCGGGCGCTGTTTGGTGCCGATCCTATTGACAGCGGCCGGATCGTCGTTGACGGTCAGGACCGGGCAATTCGTTCACCCCGTGACGCTATCGCTGCCGGCATCGGACTGATTACGGAAGACCGCAAGCAGCAGGGGCTGGTGCTCTCTATGTCGGTAGGCGACAACCTGTCGCTAGCCGCACTCAAGGAGGTTTGCCGCCGCAGCTTTATCAGTGGCACCGCCGAAACCGGGGCGGTACAGGAACAGATTGCAACGTTGAAAATCAAAACACCCAGCGAGGATCAACTGGTAAAGAATTTAAGCGGCGGCAATCAGCAAAAGGTGGTTATTGGCAAATGGCTGCTGACCAAACCGAAGGTGCTGATTATGGATGAGCCGACCCGCGGTGTCGATGTGGGGGCCAAGACAGAGATTTACCAGATCATGAATATGCTGACCGCTGCCGGAGTGGGGATTTTAATGATATCCTCTGAGCTGCCCGAAATTCTGGGGATGAGTGACCGCATTCTGGTCATGCACCGGGGGCGGATTGCCGGAGAACTGGCGGCAGTCGAAGCGACGCAGGAAGAGATTATGGCCTTTGCGGCAGGAGGGTAAGACGGTGGCACATATGACAAGCATACGGGAAAAGGGAGCTGTGCTCCGAAAACTGGGACCGTTACTGGGGTTTATCGCGTTGTGCGCGATTCTTTCCATAATATCCGACCGGTTTCTGACCGTCAGCAACCTGCTGAACGTGGCCCGGCAGATTTCACTCAACGCCATCATCAGTGTGGGCATGACGTTGGTTATTCTGACCGGCGGCATTGATTTGTCGGTCGGGTCCATCGTGGCCATGGCCGGCAGCCTGACTGCCGGACTAATGCTGAGCGGCTGGAACGCCGGCACTGCAATAGTGGCAGGCCTTATCCTGGGAACGGCTTTGGGTTTGCTGAACGGACTTTTAATTACCAAGGGAAAAATACCGGCTTTTATTGCCACCATGGGGATGATGACTATCGTCCGGGGTTATACGCTGGTATATACCGACGGACGGCCGATTACCGGCCTGAGCGAGGAATTTCGCTGGCTGGGCGGCGGCTATCTGGGCGGCATTCCGGTGCCGGTCATCATCATGGCGCTAATTTTTGCCGGTGCCTATATATTTTTGAAGCATAATCGGTTTGGCCGGTACATCTATGCCATTGGCGGCAATGAGGAGGCTGCCCGTCTGTCGGGCATTCAGACCAAATATATCCTGGCCGGCGTGTATGGTGTCGCCGGGCTGCTGTCCGCCGTGAGCGGCATTATCCTGACTTCCCGGCTGAATTCGGCGCAGCCGACGGCCGGCATGGGCTTTGAAATGGATGCCATTGCCGCGGTCGTGCTGGGTGGCACCAGCCTGTCGGGCGGCGTGGGGACGATTGGCGGTACACTGATCGGGGCCATGATTATCGGGGTACTGGATAATGGCCTTAATTTACTGAATGTTTCCTCTTTTTATCAACAGGTTGCCAAAGGGATTGTAATTCTTTTGGCAGTGCTGCTTGACCGCAAAAGAAGCAAATAAGGAAAAGAGGACTGACACGTTGGAAAGAGGAGGCGATGCCTGGAACTATCGGGTACCTTGCTCAGAAATTTTTATCAGAAAAAGGGGGAGACGTATGTTTACAAATTTGCGTACGAAAAAGGTTTGGACTATCCTGACGGCTATGCTGGCCAGTATGTTTTTGCTTGCCGGGTGCGGCGGCGGTTCGGGCGGCCAACAGGCTCAGCCGGAGAAAAAGCAGGTGGTAGGTCTTTCGATTTCAACCCTGAATAACCCGTTTTTTGTTGACTTGAAAGAAGGGGCCGAAGCGGCGGCTAAAGCGGCCAATATTGAACTGGTCGTAATGGATGCGCAAAATGACGCCTCCAAGCAAATGGCCAATATTGAAAATCTGATTGAGAAAAAAGTTAATGTGATTATTGTCAATCCGGTAGACTCCAAAGCCATTGTTTCGGCGGTGGAAGCAGCCAACAAGGCTAATATTCCGGTGATTACCGTGGACAGAGGCGCTGAGGGCGGCAAGATTGTCAGCGCTATTGCCTCGGATAACGTGGCTGGCGGCAAGATGGCCGGACAGTATATTGTTGACAAGCTGGGCGGCAAGGGCAAAGTAGTGGAACTGGAAGGCGTACCGGGAACTTCAGCCGCCAATGACCGCGGTAAAGGCTTTAACGAAGCTATTAAAGCGGCTGCAGGCATCAGCGTAGTTGCCAAACAGCCGGCTGATTTCGACCGGGCCAAAGGAATGAAGGTTATGGAAAACATCCTGCAGGCCAATCCGGAAATTCAGGCTGTATTTGCCCATAACGACGAAATGGCGCTGGGCGCACTGGAAGCCATTAAAGCAGCTAACCGTACCGGCGTGATGGTAGTCGGCTTTGACGCCAATGCCGATGCCGTGAAGGCGGTTAATGAAGGAACGCTGGCGGCGACGGTAGCTCAAAAACCGAAAGACATGGGTAAAATCGCCATTGAAACTTCCCTGAAGGTTATTAAGGGAGAAACTGTTCAGCCGGCCATTCCGGTTGCGTTGGAACTGGTGGTTAAAAAATAAGCTGATTTGACTGGACTGTAAAAACAAACTACAGGCTGCCTAAGGGTAGCCTGTAGTTTGTTTTTGGGCATAGCTGCGGCGTGGAGCGGGCCGCTTGTCGGCGGTGATTATGGGATGAAAAAAGCAGGAAGATAGGAGGTGTATGCTGAATATAATAAAATAGTCCACTAAGCCTAAGTTCATAGCGTTCTTATCGCGAGATTTTTCGCCCAGCTTCGTTGGCGTCGCCTTACATATGTCCGATATGTGCGGCTCCTTCGCCTGGCTGGACGGAAAATCTCGTGCAATTCAGCCTGCGATCTTAGGCTTGGTGGACTACTAGAAAGGAAGTCTGTCATGAATGCACATTTACACGCAATTGAAACGAAAGTAAGAGACGGAGTAAGGTTGAGCAAGGAGGACGGTCTGGCCCTGTTCGCCTGCCAGGATCTTAGCTGGCTGGGTTATCTGGCCGATCAGGTCCGTCAGCGCATCAGCGGTGATTATGTTTACTTTAATGTAAACAGACATATTAATCTGACTAATATCTGCACCTCGCGGTGCAAATTTTGCGCCTTCGGCTGCGATGCCGACAGCCGCCAGGCTTACCAAATGAGCAAGGAACGGGTGCTGGAAATCGCGCGGCAGGCCGCGACTGATCCGGACTTAAAGGAACTGCATATTGTCAGCGGTCTGCATCCCGAATGGCCGTTCGACTATTATGTGGATGTGATAGCCAGCCTGAAACAGGCTTTACCTGCTATCCATTTGAAGGCCTTTACAGCAGTAGAGATTTGCCATTTTGCCAAGGTGTCGGGAAAACCGGTGCGGGAGGTTTTGCAAATTCTCCAGGCGGCCGGGGTGAATTCACTGCCCGGCGGCGGCGCGGAGATTCTCTCCGACCGGGTACGGCAGGCGCTTTGTCCCAATAAAGCTACGGCGGCCGAGTGGCTGCAAGCCAGTTACGAGGCGCACCGCCTGGGGCTAAAGAGCAATGCCAGCATGCTTTATGGTCATGTGGAGACGCTGGAGGAGCGGGTGGACCATCTGTTGGCGCTCAGGGCGCTCCAGGATGAAACCGGCGGCTTTCAGACGTTTATCTGCTTCCCGTTTCACTCGAAGAATACCGAATTGGAGCATTTGGCGCGCACCAGCCAATGGGACGATCTAAAAACCATGGCGATTTCCCGGCTGTTGCTGGATAATTTTAAAAATATCAAGGCTTACTGGATTATGCTGACCCTCCCCCTGGCACAATTGGCCCTGGGCTTTGGCGCTAACGATATGGACGGTACGGTGAGCGAGGAAAAGATTATGCACGCCGCAGGGGCCAAATCAGCGAAAAGCTTAGAAAAGACAACAATAATTGAAACGATCAGGCAAGTCGGCCGTATTCCGGTGCAACGTGATTCTATGTATAATATTTTAAAAGTGTTATAATATAGAAGATAGACGAAACAGCTGTAAGATTAGGGCGGCTGTTTTTCTTTTATTGCAGTTTTTTGTCCTTATTGACGGAAAGGAACCCGGTTATGTCATGTATTGTGCAAGCGGAAAATTTGGGTAAGACCTATAGCGGCTTTAAAGCCTTGAAGGGGATATCCTTTACGATTGAAGAACGGCAATGTGTCGGTTTTCTCGGTCATAACGGCGCCGGTAAATCGACCACCATGCGCATGCTGTACGGCTTGTCCACCGTGGAGGAGGGTTCACTGCGCCTGTTCGGCCAGCCGGTGGCGCCGTTGACGCCGCCGGCTCTGAAAGCGCTGCTGGGCATTGTACCGCAGGAGGATAATCTGGACGTGGAGCTGACCGTGCTGGAGAATTTAGAGATTTACGGCGGCTATTTTGGACTCAGCCGCCAGGAGGCCCGCCAACGGGGTCTGGAGCTGCTGCGGTTCATGGGGCTGGAGGATAAAATGAAGGCTACCGTTGAGGCGTTGTCCGGCGGCTCGAAACGAAAGCTGGTTATTGCCAGAGCACTCCTCAACCGGCCGAAAATGATCATTCTGGATGAACCGACTACCGGTCTGGACCCGCAGGCTCGCCGGCAGGTGTGGCAAAAGCTGAGACAGCTTAAGGCCGAGGGCGCTACCTTGGTGTTGACCACTCATTATATGGAGGAGGCGGCCCAGCTTTGCGACCGGCTGCTGGTGATGAACGAGGGGCTGATACTGGCCGAGGGCAGTCCGGAGGAGCTGGTGAAACGGTACGTCCGGCCCTATGTGATTGAGGTGCGGGTGCCATCCGATCAGGTTCCGGCTGATTTTGCCGGGCAGGTGGCCCGGCTGGGCGGCGAGGCCGTTTATTTGGCCGATGACCTGTTTGTCTTTTGTGAGGATGGGGACCGGCTTTGGCGGGAACTGGCCAGCCTGGGCGTGCCGCAGCATGCCTGTTATCTGCGCAGCTCCCATCTGGAGGATGTATTTTTGAAGCTGACAGGAAGGAGAGGCGAAGCATGACACTGCAGGTTTTGTCTGTCCTGAAACGGCATCTGACAGTCTTCCGCCGGACGTTGATTACCAATGTAACCTATAGTCTGATTGAACCGCTGCTTTATCTTTCCGCCATGGGCTTCGGCGTAGGCAGCTACGTGGAGGCGATGGACGGCATGAGCTACATGCAGTTCATTGCGCCGGGCATGGTGGCTTCGTCGGCTATGTGGGCCTCCACCTTTGAATGCACCTACGGCAGTTTTATGCGGCTTCATTTTGAAAAGACCTTTCACGCCATGCTGGCAGCGCCTGTTTCGGTAGGCGATGTGGTAGCCGGTGAAATTCTGTTTGCCGCGATTAAAAATATTGTGTTTGGCTCGGTCGTGCTGGCCGTTGTTGCCGCGCTGGGGCAGGTGCATTCACTTTGGGCCTTGCTGATCCCGCTGTTCCTGGTGCTGCCGGGCTTGGTTTTTGCCATACTGGCACTGATTTATACAGGAAGTATAAAACATATTGATTATTTGAATTACTATATTACACTCTTTATTACGCCGCTTTTTTTGTTTTCCGGCGTGTTCTTTCCGGCTTCTTCGCTGCCCGGCTGGGCACAGGCGCTCCTATGGGCCAATCCGTTGTTTCACACGGTGGAGGTCTGCCGGGCTTTGGCGTTAGGGCAATTGGCGCCGGGACTGTGGAGTCATGTCGGCGTGCTGCTGATGCTGACCGTCTTGCTGGCCAGGCTGCCGGTCCGATTGATCAGCCGACAGTTGATCAGTTAACGTTATGCTGATGGCCATAATATGATACAATATACAGAAAAACTATAAACTGGCAGCGCCTGTCGCCGTGCCCTCGCCCAATCGGAGACAGACTGCCGTGAGACAATTTCAGGGAGGGTTTATTATTAATTTTCAGCCGATTCGTTTAGCGGATAAGCCGCTATTTGACAGTTTTCTTCGTAAACGGCGTTATGAAAACGCTCATTTTAGCTTTACTAATCTGTTTATGTGGCGCAGCGGATTCCAGGTGGAGTGGGCGCTGCTTGGCGAACAGCTCTGCATCCGGGCAGCCTGGGATGGCGAGCATTACATTTTGCCGCCCTTTGGTGCGCCCGATCAAGGCATGGGCGATGCCTTAGACCGTTTGGCGGAGCATTTTGCCGCTCAGGGCTGGCCGCTGGTCATTCGCGGGGCCGAGGCCTTTATGATCGAAGAGCTAAATGCGCTGCGGCCGGGCCTGCTGCGATGGGAAGCAGATGAGGATAATTTTGACTATGTTTACAACACCCAGGATCTGATTGATCTGTCGGGCCGCAAGTATCATTCCAAGAAAAATCATCTAAACAGTTTTAAACGGTCCTATAGTGACTATTCCTATGTGCCGTTGACGCCCGACCTTGTTCCGGCCTGCCTGGAGGTGGCCCAAAACTGGTGGCTGCAGCAGCCAGACAGCGAGGATGTCAGCCTGAAGCTGGAGCAGCAGGCTATTGCCGACGCGCTGGGCAATATGGAGTATTTGGGCTTAAACGGCGGGGCTATCCTGCTTTCCGGTCAGGTTGCCGCCTTTACTTTCGGCGAGCGATTGAATGAGGATACGGCGGTTGTCCACGTGGAAAAGGGTAATCCGGAAATCCGCGGCGTATTTACTGTCATCAATCAGGAATACTGCCGCAACACCTGGGAGCATATTCCTTATATTAACCGGGAAGAGGATATGGGGATTCCCGGCTTGCGTAAGGCGAAGCAGTCGTATCATCCGGTGACAATGATCAAGAAATATGTAGGCACTTTGCAGAAATAAATAAAAGAAGCGGGCAGGAATACATCCTGTCCGCTTTTTCAGGCAGCCTCAAGCGGGGCTGCCGTATTTATTGGCATAAAGTTTTACGAAGATAGCTATAATATCCGGATCAAACTGAGTGGCAGCGTTTCGCGTCAACTGGCGGATGGCCTCCTGATGGGATATGCTTTCCCGGTACGGCCGGGTAGAGGTCATGGCCTGATAGCTGTCAGCCACTGCGATAATCCGGGATCCCAGCGGGATGTCGGTGCCGGCTAAGGAACTGGGATAACCGGTGCCGTCCCAGCGGGCGTGATGGTGCAAAATGATATCCGACACTTGGCTGAGAAAAGGAATGCCGGCGATAATCCGTGCTCCGATGACCGGATGCTGCTTGATCATATCCCATTCTTCGTCGGTCAGTGGTTCAGGTTTATTTAGAACCGGTGTGGGAATGCCGATCTTGCCGATGTCATGTAAAATGGCGGCAAAATTGATCTGAAATAACTGATCGTCAGGCAGATGCAGCGCCTGTCCGATATGTAAGGCGATGTCGGCCACTTCCGAGGAATGGCTGTAGGTGTAAGTGTCCTTGGCCTCCAGGGCATTGATCAGTGATTCGATGACTGAAAGCAGCATATTTTCCCGCTCATTGCTTAATCGGCAGGCCAGTTGATTGATTTGTGAGGCCAGGAGTGACAATTCGTCGCGGCCGTCGATTTCCAGATCAATGTCCAGTTTGCCGCTGGCTAGCTGCTGTATGGCTCGTTGGACCAGGCTGAGCCGGCGGGAAAAGTAGCGGGCTAACAGGCAGCAGCACAGGGCGGAGCCGATGCCGGCCAAGGCAAAGGCGATGATCAGGTATTCGCCGGAAAGGGGAGTGCCGCTCACCGGACTTTGCTGAGGCAGGATGCTCTCCGGCGAATGGAGGACAAGGCTGACAATCATAAACAGTGAAAATAGGCAGCAAAACATACAGGCATAAAAAAACTTCGTTCGCAGCGGAAACAGATAGTGGGTAACCATATACACTCCTGATGTCGTAATTAATAGTAATCTTATACCGTACTGAATAGGTTATTGCGTTACATAATATTATATAATCTTATATAATATTTCTTTGCAAAGTAGCGATTACCTTCCCCTTTTTGAGCTGTCCCGCTAATTTTGCGGTTAGGTGAAAAATAGGCAGGCGACAGCGGAACAATATGATATAATAGGGTTATTACGTTGCTTTAACAGGAGGTAGCGCCCATGTACAGGCAGCCTTTATTTGAAAATGATGTTCCGGCTGTACGCGCTTAGCTAACGGGGAGCGTGCAGCAAGCCCTCCCCCGGACAGGGAAAAAGGGAGGACGGAACATTGAAAGAATATCTTGGATCGTTATATTTAATAGCCGCTGCCAGCATTTGGGGCGGCATGTATGTGGTCAGCAAACAGGTACTGGCTGTCATTGAACCGTTAGAACTGGTTTGGCTGCGCTATGTTGTGGCGCTGGCGGCGCTAACGGTTATGGGGGTGACAACCGGCCAGTCCTGGAAGGTTCACCGCCGGGATGTGCCGCTGATTTTGCTGATCGGCCTGATTGGCTACTGCATTTCGATTTGGGCCCAGTTTGCCGGAACGCAGCTTTCTTCCGCCCAGATGGGGGCGGTTATTACCTCGGCGACACCGGCCTTTATGGTGGTATTTGCCCGCTGGCTGCTTAACGAGCGGATTACGGTACGAAAAGCCGCGGCCGTTGCGCTGGCAACCGCCGGTGTGCTGTTGATCGTCGGTGGCGGCGACGGGAGCGGTTCGTTTCAACTGGGTGGTGCGGTACTGGTGGTGGCAGCGTTGACCTGGGCCTTGATGTCGGTGCTGGTCAAGCGGGTGCCGTCCGGCTATTCGGCACTGGTAGTCACTACCTATGGCATTTTGACGGCCGCCTTGGTTATGACTCCCTTTGTTTTGGGCCGGAACGAGCTGGTACGGTTGGCATCAGACAGTCTGACAGTTTGGCCGGGGCTTTTGTATTTAGGCATTGTATCCACAGCGGGTGCCTTTTATTTTTGGAATAAGGGGTTGCAGTTGGTGGATGCCACCCGGGGCGGGTTGTATTTTTTCTTTCAGCCCCTAGTAGGAACTCTGCTGGGTTGGCTGTTTCTCGGGGAACAGGTGGGCTGGACTTTCTGGCTGGGAGCGGGCGGCATTCTTGGCGGGGTTCTGCTGGTCATCCGGGAATAGGACGCGGTTTAGTAGTTCGTTGATAAAGGAGGCAGAACGATTAAGCACACCGGCATAAATCAGCAAACCCTTCGCATCATCATTCTGGCCGCCATAGCAATTCTGGCGGCGGCCGTTTATGTGGCACAGCCTGAATTCATTCACCGGCTGATGCGCTACGTTGTGCATGGTGATGTCCGAGGCAGTATTGCTTTTATTCAGTCTTACGGACCCTATGCGATTCTGGTTGCCTTTGTTTTGGTAGTTCTGGTCAATATAGTAGCCGTATTGCCGAATATTTTTCTGTTGGCTGCCAACGGTATATTATTTGGGGTGACCTGGGGAACCGTCATTTCCTGGCTGGGTGAGTCGCTGGGCGTGATCATTAGCTTCTTGCTGATGCGATATCTGTTCCATGACTGGGCTCATGCCATTATCGAACGAAGCGAAGGCTTAAAAAAGATGGACGAGTTCAGCGGTCGGCGGGGGTTTGTGATTATGCTGTTTGCCCGCTGTATTCCCTATATTCCTTCCGGACTGATTACCGCCTTAGGCGCCGTGAGCAGTATCCGGATTAGGGACTATGCAGTGGCTACGCTGATCGGGAAGCTGCCTTCGGCGGCTATTGAGGTAACTATGGGGCATGATTTGCTTTTGTACCGGCAGCATTCGTCCCGGCTGCTTATTTTGGCGGCGTTATCAATAGCAGCCTATTTCGTGTTTTTGCACTATAAAAAGGTCTTTGAGCACAAAGACCCGGAATAAGCTAGGTAAGCACTGATTAATTTAATCAGTGCTTACCTAGAGGTTTTGCAACCGGCAACTGTAGTTTGGGAAAAACAACTGACTGGCTTTGGCGGCCAGTCAGTTGTTTTCCAATTATTGCTGTTCCAGGGTTACCTGACAGGCGGCCGGTCGGGATTTTTTCTGCTTGTAGGCCAGGTAGCGCTGCTTTCCCTGTTCAAACAGGCAGGCTTCTTCCTCGCTGGTGATTTCCAGAG
Organism: Propionispora hippei DSM 15287; assembly: GCF_900141835.1. Taxonomy (NCBI): domain Bacteria; kingdom Bacillati; phylum Bacillota; class Negativicutes; order Selenomonadales; family Sporomusaceae; genus Propionispora; species Propionispora hippei. Next base: position 24,165 of record NZ_FQZD01000015.1, read on the forward strand.
TGGGAACCGGGTACGGTCTGCCGTTTTCATCCAGGGCCACAAAGGTAAAAAAGGCGGTCAGCGCTGTTTTGGCCGGTTCCTCTTTCGATAAATCCTCCATCGTCACGGTAATGGATATTTCCATCGAGCTTTTGCCGACAAAGGTTAACTGTCCATGGCAGGTAACCACATTGCCGATAAAGATGGGGTGATGGAATTCCAGCTCATCAACCCGGGCGGTGACGACATTGGTGCGGGCATGCCGCCGGGCGACCACGGCGGCCGCCGTGTCCATCAGTTTCATGATTTCGCCGCCATGGACATGACCGGCGGGATTGGCGTGTTCCGGCAGCATGACCGAGGACATGATCACCTTGGACTGGCCGACTGTTTTTGTACTCATTTGCTTTCCTCCGTCAGCGGTAACCGGGCAGAAACCCGGCAGCCGCAAGCTAATAATATAGATTAGTAGCTTATCAGTTTTAAGCCTGCCATTTTAGAGCTGATAAGGCACCGGTTATGTCCACTATAGCACCGGACGGGGTACCTTGCAAGAGCAGGGCCGGCGTGACTGCCGGCATACCTTACCTCCGTAAATGCGTGTATAATGAAATATGCATTTATATGGGCAACTTTGAAACTACCATATCTTTACGGGTCTTTCTCTGCATATTTAATTTTGCCGTTGCAAAGTTGGGAGAAATGGCCCGGCAGATCTTATCAATAACGGGGTGTTACTTATCGAACAGACATATTCCTGGCGGCAAAAGGCGACTACGTTGCTGTCTATTTTATCTCCGATTTTTGTTACGCAGCTTGCCTATTGCGCCATTAATTTCTTTGATACGACCATGTCCGGCCACGCCAGCCCGGATGATCTGGCCGGGGTGGCCATTGGCAGCAATCTGTGGATGCCTGTCTTTACCGCCGCCGGAGGTGTACTGCTGGCCGTGACTCCGATCATGGCCCAGCTTCATGGTGCCAAGCGTTCGGCCGAGGTTCCCGCCGTAGTCGCTCAGGGAATTTATCTGTCGTTGCTGCTGGCAGCCGCGACCATTGGCCTGGGAGTGGTAACCGTTACGGCGTTGCTTGGGCAGCTACACCTGGAACCGGCCGTATTTTCCATTGCCCAGCGTTTTCTGGGAGCTATCGCGCTCGGGGTGGCGCCTTTTTTTGTCAACATGGTGCTGCGTAATTTTATTGATGCCCTGGGCTACACACGGGTGACTATGCTGATTGCGCTGTGTGCGCTGCCGATCAATATTTGTTTAAATTATATTCTGGTCTTCGGCAAGTTTGGCTTTCCACGGCTGGGCGGCGTCGGCTCCGGCTATGCCTCGGCCCTGACTTATTGGTGCATCACGATTATGAGTGTGCTGGTGGTGCAAAAGGTGGCGCCATTCCGGAATTACCGGGTATTGGCCAACTGGCCCCGGCCGTCCTGGCCGGCGTTAAAGGAACAACTGGGAATTGGTTTGCCCATCGGCATTGCTATTTTTTGTGAGACCAGTATTTTTGGTGTAGTCGCTTTGTTTATGTCCCATTTCGGGACGCTGACCATCGCCGCCCATCAGGCGGCCATTAACTTTGTTTCTTTAATTTATATGCTGCCTTTAAGTATTTCCATGGCCTTGACCATTGTCGTCGGGTTTGAGACAGGCGCCCGGCGGTTAAGCGATGCCAGACAGTACGGTTTTCTCGGCATCGGCACGGCTATCTTTTTGGCTCTCCTTTCAGCCGGTGTGTTGGTTTTATATAACGAGCCTGTGGCCGCTCTGTATTCGGATGATCCTGCCGTAAAGCTGCTGATTCAGTCCTTTTTGGTGTACGCCGCCTTTTTTCAGTTGTCCGACGCGGTGGCGGCGCCCATCCAGGGCATATTGCGGGGCTACAAGGATGTGACGGTTACTTTTGTAATGGCGCTGGTTTCTTACTGGGTTATCGGCCTGCCAATCGGCTATTGGCTGGCTGGGGACAGCAGCTATGGCGCCTATGGTTACTGGATTGGTTTTATTGTCGGCCTGGCTGCCGGTGCGGTCGGTTTAGCCATGCGGCTGTCCTATGTACAGCGCCGGACTAGACGGCTAACTGGAGAGTAAGCGGTCATTACGGCGTGCAGGGCATGTCCACATATTGCGGCTGCAGGCGGGTTACCCGGGCGGTGGCGGCCGTCCAATCGGTCACCTTTTCCTCCAGGACCGTCTCATTGCCGCAGCTTTCCAGGGTGAGAATCTTGACTTTTTCGTAGTATTCCTTGGCGATAATCGGATAGCCGTTTAGGCGCAGGTTGTTTTCCAGGACGCCCTGCAGCGTATAATCGGCTTCGATAGCCATCGTGGTATGCAGCCGGCGCTCCACAAGCCCGACGGCGGCCAGCCCGACGGCAGCAGCTTTGCCATAGGCGCGGATTAGTCCGCCGGCACCCAGCTTGATGCCGCCGAAATAGCGGGTGACGACGATTACCGTATTGGTCAGGACCGCTTTTTTCAGAACCTCCAGGATGGGGCGGCCGGCCGTGCCGCTTGGTTCGCCGTCATCGTCAGCCTTTTGATACTGCTCGTTGTCGCCGATGATATAGGCCGAGCAGTTATGAGTAGCGTCCCAATGCTTCTTTTTGATAGCTACAATGAACTGGGCCGCCTCCGTCTCGGTTTCAGCCCGGCTGACATAAGTCAGAAACCGTGATTTGCTGATCTCATAGGAAGCTTCGCCGGAACCGGCTACGGTACGATAATTTGTCTGCATGTAATGAACACCTCCCTCTTAGCATACCATAACGGTTTTGCCAGACCAAGCCATATTCCCTGCGGTGCTTACCGGCAGGTTGTTGATGGCTCTCTGCTCTGCAACAGGAAGAAGGCTAGAGGACACTCACTGACTGCTGCCAAGCTGGTGACGGAGGAATTTAATAAAATATTAGGGAATTTTAAGATTTTTTAGGATATCCATTTACATAGGTTTACAGGATTTGATATTATTTTAACGGTATAGATAGTGTAGTGTGGTAACAAACCCATATTTCAATCAAATCGCTTGTCGGAATTTCCATCTGCTGGGTTGTCGTCAATCGGCGTAGGAACTACTACGCCTCATTTCTCCGCCTTGCAGGTGAAAATTTATTCTGCGTCCTTTGATCAAAATATGAACCTGTCACTATACTAAGTGCTTATTTTTTATAAGGGTGGAGGCAGTCAGTTACATGGAATTACAGACAAGGACGGCAGACGGTAGTAAGGTTTCGGCGTTTTTCAGCCAGCTTAGAGAAAGGCTGAAGACGCGGCAAATGGCCGAACATTATGTGCTGCTGTACGCGGTATTATCCGTTTTGATTAAGTCCGTGATTGTTGTCGGTATTGTCAATCAGACAAATTTTCTGATTCATTCCTGGATTCAGGTAGCTTATGTGGTTCCGACCTATTCGGTTTATTTTTCGTTTATGTTCATTTTTCTTTCCTTCGCTTTTTTGTTGCGCGACAGAAAGCGGCTTTGGTATATTGTCGCTTTTGATATAGCCTGCTCGCTGATGCTGCTGTTTGATTTATGGTATTTCAGAGCCTTTGGCACCTTTATTTCGATCCATATTGTCAAACAGTACGTCAATTTACCCAATCTTTCCGGCAGTATTTTGTCGATTATCAGCCGGGAGGATATCGCCTTATTTATCGACCTGCCTTTTTTGGTGTACTGGGTTATGAAACGTCCGAGCTTGTACCTCCAGGCCAAACGGGCTGTGCCGGTCTGCCTCGCCCTGATTGCCGTATCCAGCGCCTATCTGTCTTATGCTCATTATGTATATGATCTTTCGGATGAGCGGGGCAAAAGGCAATATCTGTTTGAGATGTGCTGGGCGCCGACCCAGACGATTACCGATCTTTCGCCGCTGGGCTATCATTTGTTTGAGGCGTACAATTATCTGACCGAATGCCAGCAGCTTGTGCTAAGTGATGCCGACCGGCAGGAAATTGAAGGCTGGTACACGCAGAAGCAGGAAAATCTGCCGGGCAATTTGTATAAAGGCATGTTTAAAGGCAAAAATCTGATTGTCATTCAGGTGGAATCACTGGAAACCTTCTATCTGAAGAACGAACTGGATGGACAGGAGCTTACACCAAATTTAAACCGTCTGCTTAAGCACAGCATTTTCTTCCCCGAGTTTTTCGAACAGGTCAATGTGGGAACGACCTCCGACGCCGAATTTATGGCCAATACGTCGGTGTACCCGGTCCGCATGGGCGCTACCTATTTTCGCTATCCTGACAATACTTACAATTCGTTGCCCAAGCTGTTTGACCGGCGCGGCTACTCGGTCATGGCCGCCCATCCCGATAACCGGGGCTATTGGAACTGGATGCATGCCATGCATTCCATCGGCTACGACAATTGTATTGACTCCAACTATTTTGTGGCCGATGAGATTATCGGCCTGGGTCTAAGCGACGCTTCCTTCCTACGCCAGCTTGAGCCGTTTATCAAAGAGCAGCAGCAGCCGTTTTTTACCTTCCTGATTACGCTGACCAATCACGGTCCCTTTGAATTGCCGGACAAATACAAGGTGCTTTCGGTAGACAAAAAGTTTGCCGGAACCAAAATGGGCGCCAGCTTTCATACTGTACGGTATACTGATGAACAGATCGGTAAATTTCTGGACAAGCTGGATGCCGATGGCTTGTTGGATAACACGGTGGTTGTCATTTATGGCGATCATAACGGCGTACATAAATTCTACAGTGAGGAGATTCCCACTATTAAGCCAGCCGACGACTGGTGGTTTTCCAACAATCACCGGGTGCCTTTCCTTATTTATCAGAAAAACCTGGCCGGTGAGGAAGTCTGGACCCGCGGCGGGCATATTGATATTCTGCCGACAATTGCCTACATCATGGGAATTGATGAGGCAGAATACGCCCGGACGGCCATGGGCCGCAATCTCTTAAATACCAACAAGGATTTTGCCGTGCTGGTGGACGGGCAGGTTGTCGGGGAAGCCGGAAATCCGGCGGACAAAGACCATGCCGTACGGGGATTGGAAGTGGCTGATAAGATTATTCGGAGCAGTTATTTTGGTAAGCGTTGATCTCCTGGTTCCGTTCTAAGCATGGTCCGTTTACCACGGCGATAAATCGTATTGATTGTCAAGTTTCTCTTAGACCGTTTTACTTGGTACTTTTGCCATGATGCAAAAGTACCAAAAAATCTAGGCCTGTCCTCCAACATACTTGAAAAATTGCCGGCTTCCTAAAATCCATAAACTCGCTTTGCTCAAACAAATGGATTTCTTAACGGAAGCCGGCAATTTTTCATCCTGCGGAACGTATGTTTCCGGAAAAGGCCGAACGGGGACCCCCAATGGCTGCTACAACAATAATTTTGTAGCAGCCATTTTTAATGTGGGCATGAAAGGGAAAGTGGCAAACAACCTTTTTTTAGGAGGCTGTTGGCTGCAAGGTTTCTAAAAAGACCTGGACCAGTTCGGGGTCGAACTGGCTGCCGGCGCAGCGCCGGAGTTCGGTCTGCGCCTCTTCGGTAGTTTTGGCCTGCCGGTACGGTGTGGTGCGCTGCATGGCGTCATAGGCGTCGGTGATGGCGATAATGCGGCTGAACAGCGGGATTTTGGGCCCCTCAATACCGCAGGGATAGCCGGTGCCGTCCCAGCGCTCATGGTGGGAGGCGATAAAGTCAGACACATTGAACAGTTCGGGTATGGCTTTGGCAATCCGGCTGCCGATTTCCGGATGCCGCTTGATTTCCAGCCATTCACGCTCTGTCAGCGGCCCGGGTTTTACCAGGATATCTCTGGCAATGCCGACTTTTCCCACATCATGGTACTGGGCGGCCAGGGACAGTTGCTGCAATTCCCGCCTGGTAAGCTGCAGTTTTTCGCCGATCAGGGAAGACCATTGCTGGATGGCTTTGGCATGGGCCGTATGATGATGATCCCACAGCTCGGCTGTCTGGATGAGGGTGGATAGTAAAATTTGCCGTGTTTTCTTGCGGCTTTTTTCCTTGTTTTGATACATCATGTCATCGGCTTGGTTGAGGAGTTGGTTCAACTCTGACGCCTGCGTGGCAGTGGCGCTGCCGCTGGAGGCGGCGATTGGCAGCTCGGGACGCAGGGTATTGTACATACTCAGGGAGGTTCCCAGCTTGTCCAGGCAGCTGCGGACGGTTATCTCGGTGGCGCCGGGCAGCAATACGATGAACTCATCGCCGCCGACCCGGGCAATGATGTCTTCCAGACGGAAGCTATCGGCCAGCAGACGGGCAAAGGTGCGGATCAGTTCATCGCCGGCCTGGTGCCCCAGAGTGTCGTTAATTAATTTCAAACCGTCCACATCACAGACAACCAGACTGAGCGGGACTTGCTGGGCTGCGGTCAGGTAATCCCACTGCGTTTCAAAGTAGGTCCGGTTATACAGCCCGGTGAGCTGATCACGGGTACTGAGCAGGCGGTATTTGGATTCGGCCTGGGACAGTGCCTGGTTGCTGCTATGCAGCAGTGCAACATGCTCCCGGATGGTGCCCATCATGCTGTTGAAGGCGATGCAGAAGCGGCGCAGTTCGCTGGGCGACGTTAGATAGCTGTATTCCGGGATGGGCTGTGAGTAGTCATGGTTTTGCACCCGTTGGGCGGCCGCTGAGAGGTGAACAATGGGTTGTCCCAGATTTAACGCCAGCAGCCAGGTTAAGAGCAGGGTGACGAAGAGCACCAGCACGGCGCCCCACAGGAGATGCTCGATTTGCTGGTAGTAGGGGGCAAGAGCTTCCGCCTCGTCGATTTCACAAAGGATAATCACGTTGTATTCCGGAATCCACTGGTAAGAGCCGATGACCTGCCTTCCACGGTGATCCTGATAGACACCAATGCCGGACAGTTTGCTTTTGGCCCGCAGGAAGCCCTGGTTGTTCTTGATTGTATCTTTATCGGTGGCGTCCAGCCGGGAGGCGGCAATAATGGAGCCTTTATCGTCCAACAGATAGCCTTTACTGCTTTCGCTGGGATGGAAACCCTGCATAATGATGCTCAGTGTATCGACCGAAACAGAGGCGAATATCGAGCCATTCAGTTGATTGTTGTAATCGAAGACCGGATTGGAGAAGACCAAAAGGTTGCGGCCAGTCATCTTGCCGGCCAATATGTCGCTGACAAAGGGTTTTCCCTCCAACGAAGCCCGGAAGTAATCACGATCCTGTACGTTGATGCCGGGTGGGAACAAGGTGTCCAGCTCGGTGATACCGTCTTTGTTAGCGTAGGCATAGCTGGAGAAATCAGGAATGCTGTTCAGGCTGGAGTGAAAATCGGCGAGTATCCTTGCTTTGTCGTGGGAACGGACCGAATCTAGCCGGGACAGCACCGTTACATCAGCGGCCCGCTCCCGGTACCAGTTCTGCACCGACTGAAGCTGCATACTCATGGCCTGCAGCAGCAGCCGTTCGGCTGTTTCGTAAGTCCGTTCCCTTTCGTTCCAGCAATAAATGGCGGACAGTACTACAGTTAACAGCAATACAATACCAAGATTCCAGACAATCAGGCGGGACCTTAAGGAATGGTTTTTGATAGCTGACAGTAGCACCGAATATAAGCGGTTCATAAATCCTCCTTAGACGGAAAGGCCCGGCAGGATAGTCGTTATTCCGTAATTTTGAAGGTGAAATAGGGAGACGTTAGGAAGTAAGCGCGTCGATGAGAAGTCCGATATTTAGCAGACTGACAATGATTCCGATTAAGGCAAGGATCACTTTTAGGCCCAGCTTATTGGCATATTTGCCCATGACGCGGTGCGAAGAGGTCAGGTAGATCTGCAAAAAGATGGTAATAGGCAACTGGATGCTGAGGATGATCTGCGAGTATACCAAACCGGTAAAAGGATCGGCGATAAAGTAAATAACCAGCACGGCGAAAAGGTAAGTAAGAGCCACGCCCCAGCGGGTATGGACGTCCTTGATATTGTACGGCTCACGGAAGATGCCGGCGAAAATGCTGCCTGCCGCCATTCCGGCCGTACTGGTGGAGGAAAAACCGGCAAAAAGAAGCGCCAGAGCAAATATAACCGAGGCGGTGCCGCCTAAGAGCGGTCGCAGCATCTGTTCGGCCTGTTCCAGGGTGTCGACATGAAGTCCTGCCTGATAGAAGGTGGCGGCGGCCACGAGGATCATGGCGCTGTTAATTGCCCAGCCAAGCAGCATGGAAAAGAGGGTATCGAAAAATTCATATTTCAGTTGTTTTTGAATCATCGCTTCGTCTTCCAAATTCCATTGACGGCTTTGAATGATTTCTGAATGCAAGAACAGGTTATGCGGCATGACTACGGCGCCCAGCACACTCATGACTATTGGCATGGCGCCGGGCGGAATGTCAGGCGTGACCCAGCCGCGGGCAGCCTGCAGCCAGTCAATGTTAGCCAGGCTGAGCTCCAGCAGAAAGGAAAAGCCGATGAGGGAGACAAAGCCGACAATCCACTTTTCCAACCGCTGATAGGAGCTGGTTAAGAGCAGCAGCGCCGAAGTAAGCGCCGCCGCTACCGTGCCGATCAGAAGCGGCAGGTCGAACAGGATGCGAAGCGCAATGGCCGCGCCCAGAATTTCCGCTACGGCAGTGGCAATAGCGGCGCCAACCGCCGAAAGCAGGACCAAACGGGACAGCCATTTCGGTAAAAATATTGTCGCGGCTTCGGACAGGCAGTAGCCTGTGGCAATGCCTAAGTGAGCCACGTTATGTTGCAGAACGATGAGCATGACCGTGGACAGGGTAACCATCCAGAGTAAAAGATAGCCATAATCGGCACCAGCCGCGATATTGGCGGCCCAGTTGCCAGGGTCGATAAAGCCGACGGTAACCAAAATGCCGGGGCCAAGATAACGCAATAGTTCTCGGGCTCTTACATCCGGCACATGGATGGATTTGGGGAAAATACGGGACCAATTCAGCAGAAACACCTCCAAATACAATTAATCAGTCTATTCGCTAACAAGGGGCTAACTCCTGCCCGGCATTTTGCCGGAAAGAGAGGGATAGTGGGCAGGAAAATGAAAGAATCTAGCGAAAATATGACTAAAATAGATATTATTGGATAATTTGTTGCGGGATTTAGTTCATCTAGGAGTCGGCGGGCAGGAAAGTCCGGCTGGCGGCAGCCGGGCGATGCCAGGGAATGCTATAGTATATGACGGTTAGGCGGTACATCATGCAAGAGGCAGCCGGTAAAGACGGCAGATAGTCCGGTCCCGTGGCTGCCGGTACCTAGCGGTATAACTTGGTGAATTTAATATTTTTTTAGGACGGTCAGACGTGAAAGGGTCGTGCCGGTTGGAGGGGACGCTGGTGAAGAAATACGGATGCCGTAGTTACAAGGATAAGGTGGGAGGAAGATACCGTCAGCATATCAGGCGTGGCCTGGCGCCTGATGTTGCTACAGGGGAGAAACGTGAAATCGGGCGGGTGTTTCTGGAGGTGGCCAATGATATTGTCTGGGAATGGGATATGGCTAACAACCGGCTGCTGTTTGGGGAACGTTGCCGGGAGGGACTGCATATTAGGAACGAGTACGACGGTTTCGAGGAGTTTGCCGCACTGATTCCACAGGAGGATCAGGAGCTGGTTCGGTCAGCGCTGTCGGAATGTTTGGCCCGCCAAAGCGGGATGCTTACTTTCGAGTGCCGGATTATGACCTCTCAGGGCTTGAAATGGGTGACTATGCGGGGTAAGGCGGTCTTTGCCAGCGGCGGTAAGCCCTTGTGGCTGGCCGGAACGGTCACCGATATGACTCATGGCAAGATGCAGGAAGAGGCTATCCGCTATTTGACCTATTTTGATGTAGTGACAGGCCTGCCGAACCGGATTTCCCTGCAGGAAACGCTTCATCTGGTTTTACGGGAGAAGCGGGACCGCGGCGCGATTCTGTATTTTGATGTGGACAAGTTTAAGGCGATCAATGATACGCTGGGTGTTTCTTTGGGCGATAATATTCTTTACATGGTGGCTGAGATGCTGCGGGAGCGGATGGGATCACGGCATTTTTTGGCGAAAGTGGGCGACGATGAATTTGTCATTCTGCTCCATGACATCAGTGACCGGCCGTCTGTCCAGAACTATGCCAAACATATTCTTGCCTGTTTTGCCGAACCGTTGAAAGTGGGTAACCGGTCAATTCGGATTGCAATCAGTGTCGGTATTGCGCTGCTGCCGGAGGACGGGACAACGATGGAGACGCTGATCAAGCATGCCGAGCTGGCCCTTAGCCGGGCTAAAGGGCAGCCTGACAACCGTATTGCCTTTTTTGAACAGTCAATGGCGGATGAAGCTTACCGCAAGCTGGTGCTGGAAGAGGATTTGCGTCACGCTTTAAACAATGACGAGCTGCTGCTTTACTATCAGCCGATTGTCGATTGTGTGACCGGCAGGGTAAGCGGTTTTGAGGCTTTGCTGCGATGGAACAGTCCGCAGCTTGGCATGGTTTCGCCGCTCCAGTTTATTCGGCTGGCTGAGGAGACAGGACTGATTATTCCCATTGGCCTCTGGGTGCTGCAGGAGGGCTGTGCTTTTTTGGCCCGGCTGTACCGGGCCGGTTATGTAGACATGCTGTTGTCGGTTAATGTCTCGATCATTCAGCTTTTACAAAGTGATTTTGTCGAAAGTATGTGGGCCATAGTCAGAGATGCCGGCATACCGCCGGAACACATCGCCTTCGAGATTACCGAAGGGCTGCTGATGGAAACCTTTGAGGCCAATAGTGAGAAGCTGCGGCTGCTGCGGCAGCGGGGGATGAAAATCCACCTGGACGATTTTGGCACAGGCTATAGCTCCTTAAAGTATCTGCAGAATTTACCGGTCGATTTGGTTAAGATCGACAAGTCGTTTATTGATGAACTGGAAGGCAATGAACATACGGTTCCGTTGGTTGATTCCATCATTGCACTGGTTCACCGGCTAGGGCTGCAGACGGTGGCTGAAGGGGTGGAAACCGGGCTGCAGCACAGCCGGCTTGCCTGTTTTGGCTGTGACCGGATTCAGGGTTATCTGATCAGCCGGCCGATGCCGGAAGAACAGGTGCTGCCCTTTTTAAAGGAATATAAGCCGCGGCAAGACAATAGTAGTACATAGTGGCTATCTTTTAAGTAACAAGCTGCAGCTATTGGCGAGAGGCTGCCGGGGGAACTGTGATTCGGATTATCATAATCAGCAATGGGAGGGAATGGAATGAGTCGAAAGACGTTTACGGTACTGTTTGGCGGTCAGGCAGGTTATGGCATTATGAGTGCGGGAAATCTGGTGGCAAAGGCCGGGGGACGGAATGGGCTATGGGCTTTTCAGGTCAATGAATATCCTTCGCTGATCAAGGGCGGTTTAAATACCTGTCTGGTGCGGTTGAGCGACCAGCCGCTGCAGGCTTATGAGGAAGCCCTGGACTGTCTGGGGGCGCTGTCACAGGAGGCGCTGGACCAAAACTGTAACCGGCTGCGGCCGGGAGCCCTGGTCATTTATGATAAAGATGTGGTTAAAGCCGATGCGGCTAATATACCGGCCGGTGTCCGGCTGTATCCGGTTAAACTGATCGGCCTGTTGCCCGGTGATGCGGCCAAGGTTATGGCCAACAGCGCCATGCTGGGTGCCTTTTGCGCCATTACCGGCTATCCTCTGGCAGCGATTGCCGCGGCTATGCGGTCGGAGTTTAAGAAGCCTGCCATCCAGGAGCAAAACCTTCAGCTTCTGGAGACGACCTTTGCGGCGGTTGACGAGGAATACGGCGAGGAACGGCAAAAGGCCTTTGCATTTTCCCTTGCTCCCGGTAACCGGAAGAAAATGCTGATTAACGGTAACGACGCCATTTCCATGGGAGCCATCAAGGCGGGGGTTAAATTTGCCGCCGGCTATCCCATGACCCCCGGCTCTAGCGTACTGACCTATCTGGCGGATCATGCCGAAAAATTCGGCCTTGTTTTTAAACAGGCCGAGGATGAAATCGCGGCGGTCAATATGCTGATCGGCGCCGGCTTTGCCGGTGCCAGGGCGATAGCCGCCACCAGCGGCGGCGGATTTTCACTGATGGTGGAAGCGCTGGGCTTTGCCGCCCAGGCGGAAGTGCCGATTGTTATTGTAAATGCCCAGCGGGGCGGTCCGAGCACCGGCTTGCCGACTCGCACGGCCCAGGCTGATCTCTCTTTTGTGGTCCATGCCTCACAGGGGGAATTTCCCCGTATTGTTATGGCTCCCGGTGATGTGGAGGAGTGCTTCTTTGAAACTGTCCGGGTGTTCAATCTGGCGGAAAAATACCAGTTGCCCGGCATTATTCTCACCGATAAATATCTGGCCGATTCGGCCCTGACCCATGACTATTTTGACGATGTCAAGGTAAGGGTGGAGCGAGGCAAGCTGGTCGATGAGGAATGGCTGGCCGGCAATCAGCCCTACCTGCGCTATCGGCTGACGGAGGACGGCGTATCGCCGCGGGCCGTTCCCGGACAGAAGGGCGGCCGGCATATTGCCACAAGCTATACTCATGGCGAAGACGGCTTTTATAGCTCGGGCAACCGGGAATATGCGGCACGGGAGCCGGAGGTTACGGCAGCCGGCCTGGATAAGCTGTTTAACAAGGTGCCGGCCCTGCTGGCGGAAATCCCCGGTATTAAGCTGCATGGACCGGCTGAGGCTGAATTGACGGTGATTAGCTGGGGTTCGACGAAAGGGGCTATTCTCGAAGCCATGGCGGAATTGGCCGAAGCGGGGCATAGCGTTAATTTCCTGCAAATCCTTTATCCGTCCCCTTTCCCGGTCGACGCAGTGAACGAGGTGCTGAAAGGATGCAACAAGACACTGTTGATCGAATGCAATAAAACGGCGCAGATGGGAGCCCTGCTCAGGGCTCATACCGGTTATGCGCCTGATGCGGTCTATCTGAAATATGATTCGCGGACCATGGTACCGTCGCAAATTGCCGCCCGAATCAAGGAGGTGATCGGCTAATGGAAGAATTAAAAACACCCTATACTCCTACCTGGTGTCCCGGCTGCGGTGACTATGGGATTTTGAACGGACTGAAAAAAGCCTTGGCGTCGCTGCCGGAGGGACCGGAGAATATCGCTTTGGTCAGCGGCATCGGCTGTGCGCCCAAGATCGCTCAGTATGTCAACACCTACCGGATTGAAACGCTGCACGGCCGCACACTGCCGGTAGCTACAGGTCTAAAGCTGGCCAACCGGAATCTGACCGTCATTGCCGAAGGCGGCGACGGCGACGGGATGGGCCTGGGTATGGGGCATTTTATTCATACGGCCCGGCGCAATCTGGATATTGCCTACTTTATTCACAACAATCAGGTCTATGGCCTGACCAAGGGGCAGACCTCGCCGACCAGCGAACTGGGCATGACAACTAAATTTACCCCGCCGCCCAAAGGGAATGTGGAGCATTCGATCAATATCGTCCATATGGCCCTGCACGCCGGCGCTACTTTTGTCGCCCGCTCTTTCTCGGCCGATGCGAAGCTGGCCGATATTCTGGTCCAGGCTGTTCAGCACAAGGGCTTTGCTGTGGTCGACATCCTGCAGCCTTGTGTATCCTTTAACAAGGTCAACAGCTACCAATGGTATATGGACAGGGTTTATCCGCTGCAGAACCTGCCGGACTACGATGCCGCAGATTTTGCAAAGGCCGCTGAGCTAGCGACCCAGTGGGGTGAAAGGATCCCTATCGGTGTATTTTATCAGACCGAACGGCCTGTCTTTGAAGATTCACTGCCGCAACTGGCCGGGGAGCCCTTGGTTAAACAGTCCCTTGAGGCTATTAATATTCAGCCTTTAATGGATGAACTGGCATGATTCTTTTCACTTGCCACATACTAGCGGTATGCTGTTTTGAAGATTTGCTCTAGTCTAAAGGTGGTGATTTCGATAGAAAACGAACTCAACCAGGAGATACTGGATAAGCTGACCAAGGTATGCCTGTGCAAGGGCATTAGCCGGGCTACCATGAAGAAGGCCATTGCCGGCGGTGCCGATACGGTGGAAAAGGTGCGAAAAGCGACCGGCGCCGGCTCGGGTTCCTGTGGCGGACGGCGCTGTACGCCGAAGATTGAGGAACTGCTGGCCGCGACGACAAGCAGCGAGCAATAAAAAATCCTGCAATTCAGCCCTTAAGGCTGGTTGCAGGATTTTTTCCCTTTATGGCGGTATTTTGGCGTTTAGTGCTGATTGCCGGCCAAATATCTGAGCAAGCTCGAATTGACGAACAACCGGATTTTCTTTATAGTGGTAAATAGTTTAATTTGGCGAAAACAGTCGCTTTTGAAATAAAGGAGTTATACGATGCAAGTTTCTGGGGAGGCAAAAGGAGTTTCTCTTTTGCAAATGCATGATTTTCGATGTTTTTGGCTGTCCAGGGTAGCCAGTGTCCTGGCTTATCAAATGCTGAGCGTGGCCGTCGGCTGGCAGATCTATGATCTGACAAATAGCACGTTCTATTTGGGGATCGCCGGGTTGTTGCAATTTCTGCCGATGGTTCTGCTGATGCTGCCTGCTGGCCATGTGATTGACCGCTACAACCGGACGCTTATTATCCGGTTGTGCCAATTGAGTGAGGGTCTTGGTGTTTTTCTGCTGGCCATGGGCAGTTTGACCGGGTGGCTCAATAAGGAAACGATTTTGTCGCTGGTCTTTCTTATCGGGGCGGCCCGTACGTTTGAGATGCCGTGCATGCAAGTACTGCTGACAGGGGTTGTGGAACGGGAGGTTTTGCCCCAGGCGCTCGCTCTTGCCGCTTCGTCGTCCCAGACGGCGGTCATTGCCGGGCCGGCGCTGGGCGGCCTGCTGTATGTCTATGGTCCGGGAGCCGTGTTTGCCTGTGTGAGCGGATTATATTTCCTGTCAATTTTCTTCCTGGGAAGAATCAGAAAAAAACAGGAAGCAGTAAAAGGCGAGAAACCGGATTTGCGGTCAGCTCTGGTGGGACTTTCGTTTATCCGCAGCAGGCCGGTCATTTTAGGCGCCATTTCACTGGATTTGTTTGCGGTTCTATTGGGCGGCGCCACAGCCCTGTTGCCGGTCTTTGCCAGAAAAATCTTGCTCGCCGGTCCGGCGGGTTTGGGACTGTTGCGCTCCGCGCCGGCGGTAGGGTCGGTGCTGATGGCCTTGTTCTTAGCTCACCGGCCACTGAAAAACCAGGTGGGCCGGAAGATGTTTCTGGCCGTCATTGTGTTTGGCCTGGCGACCATTGCTTTTGCTCTGTCCACCTCGTTTGTCCTGTCGATTGGCGCACTGATTGTGTTGGGAACGGCAGATACAATCAGTGTGGTCGTACGCGGTGCTTTAGTTCAGTTGAATACACCCGATGAAATGCGCGGACGGGTCAGTTCGGTCAATGCTTTGTTCGTAGGTACGTCCAATCAGTTGGGCGAATTTGAATCAGGCATGGCTGCTACCTGGCTGGGTTTGGTGCCGTCGGTGATTTTAGGCGGTGTGGCAACCATCCTGGTCGCGCTTATTTGGATGAGATTATTTCCCTCGCTGAAAAACATTCAGCGCCTGGAAAGCAGCGTCAAAGGACAGCCGTAGTAGCGGTGCTCTGGTTAGCCTGCTCCGGATAAATATAGGCGGCAAAGTCGGTAAGCCGATCCAGCGGCAGTTGCTCGAGATATTGTTCGCCGGCGATACTTTTTTCCACAATCAGTTTATCGGGATAGACGGCACGGACCAGACTCAAGGCGGCTATCTTGCCGTCCTGATAAGTGAGCAGCAGGGCGTTAGTTTTTGCTGCCCGAGGGTCAAAGGATACGGTGAGACCTTGCGCCTCCGCCAGTGTAATCCATTCCTCCGGATCGGCCGACCAGGCAACCGGGGCTTTGCTGTGGCTGTCAAAGGCCTTGAGCAAGGGGATGAGCGGCGAACTGCCGGGCAGTCCTTTGTAGGCTTCAGTGCCGGCCGAAGCCTGAGACGGCGCGAAGGAAGGCGCCGCAGAACCGGCTTTGCGGGGCAGAATCAAGCCCTCCAGGCGGTAACCGCCAGTGTCTTTATCGGCGAAATCCAGCCGAAAGCGGGAAGGCAGGCCTTCCACATTGGGCATTTTGTAGCATAGATAGGACGGATGCAGTTCGGTGATCACGCCGAGATAAGTACCGTAGCTGTCGCTGAGTATCAGCAGAGCGCCGATCTCGGCCGCCGTTAATATTTTGGTTGTAAGCCATTGCTGTTTTTGTGCTGCCGCCAGCCAGTCTTTGAGGACCGGCGGCGTTTTTTTATTGACCGGCCCGGTCGGCCAGTCGACCCCTGGCGCTGGAGCGAAGGCATCAAATTCCCGCAAGGCATAGACCGGGTACCAGGTTAAGGGCAGGTCTTTATACAGCTCGCCTGTGTCGGCCCGGCTGTAGGACTGGACTTCATAGGTCAGGTCTTCGGCTGCTGTCTGGGCGGCAGCCACGGGAACCCAAGGCAGCCAGAGGCAAAGCAGGACGAGAAACGGCATAAAACGGCGCATGCAATCAACTCCTTAAAGCAGGCGGCAGTACCTTGTGTCACGAGGTACCAACCTGTCATGTATCCTTATTATAGCATATAAAGAAGGCCTGACAGGAGGTATGCTGTCAGGCCTTTAGGGCGTGTTTTCAAACTAACGGAATGATCCATGGCGAGTGATTTTTGCGCCAGACGAAATAAATTTTTGCAGGAATAGAGGCCCCTATTTCAAAAAGATTTAGTGAAGTATGGCACAAAAAGCGCCGCCAGGGAGCGTTTTGGATAGTCTGAAAACATGCCCTAGGGTGGAATTGAGGTGATTGTTAAGCGATAGAGGAAGCGGCGGACGGCGCCTGAAGGGCCAGTTCGACCAGATCGGCCAGGCCGTCGGGTTCGAGAGCGGCGCGGCCGACAAAGAGACCGTCCACCTCGGGCAGTAAGGACAGTTCCGCGGCGTTTTGCCGGTTGACGCTGCCGCCGTAGAGCAGCGGGATGGCTTGAGCTACCGTAATACCATATTTTTCGGTTAGCAGCCGGCGGAGCAAGGCGTGAACCTGGGCCACATGGGCAGGCGAGGCGGCCTCGGCGGCGCCGATGGCCCAGAGCGGCTCATAGGCCAGGATGATGTTGGCTGCCGCCGCCGGCTCGAGACCGGCCAGCAGCTGCAGCAGCTGATAGCGCAGAAAGGCTTCGGTCAAATCCCAGGTTTCCCGTTTTTCTTCGCCCAGGCAGATAATTGGCGACATATTATTACGCAGCACGGCGTGAATTTTCCAATTGGCGGTTTCGTTGGTTTCACTGAACCAGCGCCGCCGTTCTTGGTGATTGATTTCAACAAACTGGCAGCCGATTTCTTTCAGCATCGGTGCTGAGACCTCACCGGTAAAGGCGCCGGCGTCGTCCCAATGGACATTTTGGGAACCGAACAGGATAGGGCTGTCGCTCTCTTGCAGAAACCGCTGCGTTTCCGATAGGGCGCTGAACGGCGGCAGGATAAAGACAGAAGCACCGGAGCGGTCCTTGAGCCGTTCCTGCAGGCGCTGCAGGTAAGTCAGCGCTTCCTGGTTGGTTTTGTTCATTTTCCAGCTTGTGCCGATAAGGGGTTTGCCGTAGGGCCTGTTGTTGCTGGTCATACCGGATCACTCCCGTTGGCTTGGATTAGGTTGACATACAGTCCGGTCACCCGGATCGACTCTTCCATGCTTTTGGAACTGGCCAGACCCTTGCCGGCAATGTCGAAGGCCGTGCCGTGGTCGACCGAGGTGCGGACGAAAGGCAGTCCGACGGTTACGCTGACCGTCCGGGCCAGATCGTGCACCTTGGCGGCAATATGGCCCTGATCATGGTAGAGCGACAGGACGGCATCGCACTGGTCGATGTCAAAGAGGCGGAAAATCGAATCGGCCGGAATGGGGCCCATGGCCCGGATGCCCTTTTCCTGAGCGGTTTTAACCGCCGGGGCCAGTGCCGTCATTTCCTCGTCGCCGCACAGGCCCTGCTCGCCGCCGTGGGGGTTGAGCGCAGCCACTGCCAGGCGGGCATTGGGCAGGCCCAGCCGTTTCATGGCGACCGCACAATTTTCGATAAAGGGCAGCACATTTTCATAGGTGACATACTGGCAGGCTTTTAAGAGGGACAGATGGCGGCTGAGGAAGAAAATCCGCATTTTATTGACATGAAACATGGTGACCGCCTTGGGTGAGTCGGTCAGACCGGTAAACATTTCGGTGTGGCCGATATAAGGTATGCCAGCCTGGTGGATAGCCTCCTTCTGGATCGGGGCAGTGGCAACACCGTCAATTTTTTTGTCCAGCGCCAGGGCAATGGCTGTTTTGATATAGTCGTAGGCAGCCTGACCGGCGGTGGCGCTGATGACGCCGAAGGGCACCGCGTCGGGCTGTACATTGTCGATATCCAGCACGTCAAGAGTGCCGGAGCGGTAGATACCGTTCGCCGGAGCGGCGACAGCCTGCATGGTCAGTTGGCTGTTGGTGACGAGCAAGGCCCGTTCAACGATTTTTTTGCTGCCGATAATGAGCGGGCGAACCTGCTGGTAGATGTCCGGGTTGGCCAGCGAGCGGACGACGATTTCCGGGCCGATACCCGCCGGATCGCCGATGGTGATGCCGATAAGTGGACGCATGGGGAAAACACTCCTTTATTGTCAGACAAGCGCCGCCGGACAGGCTGGCGGCCGCTTGCGGTTTAATAGTTTAACAGATATTTGGTGCAGACCATCACGGTGTTGGTTTCGCCGATCAGGCCGCCCTTGGTAATGAGGGCGATGCCGTGCAGCGGGCCGCCGACCAGGGTGCCGAAGGAAATGTGCGGCTGGACCTCATCGATCAGTTCAATGGCTTCGACCTGGCTTTCGCGGCAGAAGGCTACTGTCATATCGCCGCCGGTCAGATAGATGCCTTTTAAGTAATTCATTCCCGGCTGCAGGGCTTTGCGGGCGATGCGGGCCAGGCCATAGGTGATGCGCCGGGCAATGTCGTCCTGGGTGATGCCCCGTTTATGGGCTTCGGCCTTAATGTCGATTAAAAACTCCTTATTGCCGGCGGCCCGCAGTCCGAACACATCATTACACTGGCTGATTTCCCATATTTCGCGGGCGATGACTTCTTCCACCGGCTGCTCCCCGTCGGAATCGAGGAAGTGACGGATATCCACGTCGATAATGTGGGCCTGACATTCATTCTGCAAATAGGCTAATTGGCTGCGGGTCAGGTCGGAGGCACTGGCGGCGACGATAAACACCTTGCCGGCTTTTTTCCGGGTGACCCGCTGTTTGCCCAGGTAGGCCAGTTCGCAGGCCTTTTGAGTGAACGGGCCGGGGTCTACGGCAAACCAGGGAACCTGCAGGCGGTTAATGCCCTCAGCAATCGCGCCGATATCGGCAAAAGTGATGGCGTCAAACAGCAGGATGCGTGCGCCCTGTTCGATTTGCCGGCGGGCTGCCGCGGTAATGGCCTCGCTGCCCTGCAGCGTGACCGACAGGGGGATAAGGCCTTGTGGCAAGGCTGTCTGGGTGCTGATTTCCTCACTCAGCGCGCTGCTGTGTACCGGCTTGACCGGATCGCTGCCGGCCGGGGTTTTATGGACCGGTATGCCGTTGACCAATTGGTAGCCGCCGACGACCATGCGTCCCGAAGCCGGATAGACGGCCACGACACAGGCAATGGCGTTGTCCGGCAGGGCGTCCATCATGCCCTCGATTTCGGCACCCAGATTGCCCCGGATGGTGCTGTCGATCCGTTTGGAAAAGCGGGTAATCCCGCGTTGCAGCAATTGTCCGGTGCATTCCCGGATGCGCTCGTATGCTTCAGCAGGGTCCAGGGTGCGGCTGGAGGCGTTGACAACAATGGCGTCATAGTCCTGGAGGGGGAATTTTCCAATGGTGCCATGCTCGATAGTGGTCAATGTACGGAAATAGCTATTGGTCAGCAGGACGCCTGCCGTATTGGCGCCGGTTAAATCATCAGCAATGACTGCCCACTCGGCCATGTTGTATCTCTCCTTGCGTTTTCTTAATTTCTACCGGTTCATCCAGAGTCAGAATGATTAGGAAGCCGATAATCGCCGCCAAACCGAAATAGGTAAAGACAAAGTCGTAGGTTTGGAATTTGTCCAGCAGGGCGCCGGCGATCATGGGAGAAAAGAAGCCGCCCAGATTGCCGCCGCTATTGACCAAGGCGATAGCTATTGGATAGGTGCTGCCTGTGGTAAGGCCCATCGGGTAGGCGGTAAAGGCCGGCCAGCCTACATTAAGCAGGAACCCGGTCATAAACAGGGCGGCCGAAACGGCGGTGGAGCTTTCTGGCAGATTGACCATAACCGCCATCATCAGGCAGGTGGACAGCGCTGTCAGCAGCATGGTCGGTTTGCGGCGTTTGTGCAGCAGCTTGTCGGAAATCCAGCCGCCCAGGATGGAACCGATCAGCCCGCCCACCCACGGCGCGGCGGCGACAAAGCCCATCTTGAGGAAAGAGTAATGCTTGGCGTTGACCAGATAGGAAGGAATCCAGGTCATTAAGCCATAGAGCACGCTGACCATCATAAAGTAGGCCAGGCAGTTGCCCCAGATATTCCAGGAGGTGAAAATATTCTTTCTATTTTCAATTTTTGCAATATTCTTAGCCCGAATCAGCTTATCCAGCCAGCCCAGTGACACGGCCTCTGCCTGCTTGACCGTGGCAGTCTCGCCGGCTCCCTGAATATAGCGGGCCTCCTGTTCGTTCACATAGGGGCTTTCGGCCGGCTTGTTGCGCACCAGCAGATACCAGATGACCGCCATAGCAAAGCCCGGCAGCGAGAAGGTGTAGAAGATGGTGCGCCAGCCGAATTCGGTGGCGATCCAGACGCACAGCGGCGGAATGACAATGGGGGCAAACATGGTGGAAGCGATGTAGAAACCGACACCGGTGGCCTTTTCCTTCGGCGGAAACCAGTTGTTGATAGTAGAGGTCAGACCGACTGGCGTGGGGCCTTCAAAAATGCCCAGCCCCAGGCGGAACCATTTGATGGCGGCCACCGACTGGGCAGTGCCGATCAAATAGGTAAACAGGGAAAAGCCCAAAATCGAAGCCGGCACTATGCCGCGGGCGCCGAATTTACTGAGCCAGAAGCCTGCCGGTATTTGGCTGATGGCATAGCCCAGGAAAAAGAAACTGGCAATGGAACCGGCCTCAAAATTGTTAAAGTGAAATTCTTTCTGGATAAAAGGCAAGGCTACGCCGATATTGCTGCGGTCGGCAAAATTGATCGCATAGGTAACAAAGATAATGGCTAGAACAACCCAACGGAATCGACTCATCTAAACTCCTCCTCACAATATAGGTTGACAGGGGGAGCTATGCTGTTCTTGCTGTCCGGACGGTTATACTTTTTTGACCAGCAGGGCTTTTCTGGTTTTCTGCAGGTTGTTGAGGAACATGTCTTTTTTCAGCATGGCGACACTGACATAGAGCACATCCAGGAGATAAATCTGGGCAATCAGGTTTTCCATGGACTCGCTGCGGTACATGGATTCCTGGGAAGTGGTAATCAGCTTAAGCTCGCAGGTCTTGGCCAAGGGCGAGCCGGCCCGGCTGGTCAGGGCCACGGTGGTGGCGCCGGCCTGTTTGGCCTGGCGCATGGCATCAAGGACATCCTTGCTGCTGCCGGCGGTGCTGATACCGATAGCCACATCGCCCGGCTTGAGCAGCGAGGCGTACATGGACTGCAGGTGACTGTCCTGGGGAACCCGGACATCCAGCCCCAGACGGAAAAATTTGTTGAGCGCGCTTTGCGCCGCTACACCGGCATTGCCCATGCCATAAATGTCTACCCGGCCGGTAACGGCCAGGGCGTCGACCACCCGTTTGACTTGCTGCATGTCGACATTCTGGCGGGTAAAATGAATGGAAGCGATATGAGATTCCGCCAGTTTGGTCGCTATGTCGGGAATTTGGTCGGTTTCGCCGATTTCTTCATGAATGTTCTCCAACGGTTTAATAAAGGTCCGGGATAAAGCCAGCTTTAGCTCCTGATAACCGGACAGGCCAATGGTTTTGCAGAGATGGGTTACCGTAAACTGGCTTACCTGACATTGGTCGGCCAGTTCGGCGATACTTAACAGGACTACGCTTTTCGGATTCTTGAGCACGTAATCCGCCACCAGTTTAGTCTGTCGGCCTAAAGCATGGTACCTTTCCGTTAGTTGAGCCAGGACCTGGTTGGTTGCCGCCTCTGTATGGGAATCGTGCTGGTCGGCTCCATCCGTGCTGGTTGCTGCCTCGCTAACGGATTCTTTGGCCGGACACGATGCGTTAGTAAGGTTGAAAGCGTCGCTCTCCTGCGAACGTGGATGAGTCATCGTAACCGCTCCTTTTTTGGTAGAATTATCTAACAATTTTGATTATATTATATAATATTATATAAGTCAATATAATAATTTATATTATATAATATTATAAAAATAGACATCGGTGCAGGAAAAAAGCCCAGCCGGGCGGCAGGAGACGGCGCTTAACGGAGAGAATTTAATAGCAGCTTTAATAATGGAAGAAACGCTTAGGAAACAGGTGATGTGTTTGTACCTCTATACAAGTCTTTGCCAATCCTTTGCCTGTGGCATGTGCGGCCGCTGCTGCCGTAACGACTGGCTGGTGAGTGTCGATGAAGCTACCTATGTCCGCAGCCGGACGCTATTTTGTCAAACAGGGCGGCAGGCGGAATTTGAGCAGGCCTTTGTGCCGCTGACCGGAACAAGGCAAGCCGGCGAGTACGCCTATATTGCCAAACGGGATGGTGGAGCCTGCTGGTTTTTGGGCGGGGAAAATCTTTGCCGTTTGCAGCGTGAAGCCGGTCATGGCTTTTTGGATACCGTATGCCAGACCTTTCCCCGTTATCCGATGAGCACCGCCCGGGGGCTGGAACTGACGCTCAGTTTTAGCTGTTCCCGGGTGGTGGAGCTGGCCTGCCAGACCGACCGGCTGGAGGTGCTGCGCCGCGACAGCCCGCCCTTTACCGTCGCGCCCGACGCCGTGGTGCTGACCGTGCACCCGCAGCAGCGGCCGGCCAGCGATCCGCTTCATTATTACTTCGAGATCGAGCAGCACCTGCTGGACATTTTGCAGTGGCGCGGTGCCCCGCTTAGCCATCGCCTGCGGCTGCTGGCTGATACCGTTACGGCGCTGCAGCGCCTGGCAGGCGCCGAAGCGCTGGGTGAGCAGCTTACCCGGCTGCTGTACCGCAATTACGACTATATGGATGCCGCCGGTGACAGCAGCGGGACTGACTATGGCCCGGCAGAACGGCTATGTGAACACTTCCTGGTCAATCTGGTATTTAAGAAGCCCTTTTATTTGTATGGCTGGCAGGAAAGCCTGAAACTGCTCAGGCTAATAGAGGATAAACTCGAACGGACGCGCGCCACGGCGGCGGACCAACTGGCGGAGGTGCGGGAACAGGTTATGGCCATAGAAAGCAGCTACTGTCACAACCGGCAGGCGCTGTACCAACTGCTGGCCCGCCCTTAAGAAGAAAAACAAAAGGGAGCAGAACACGCTTATAGCGCGTTCTGCTCCTTGTTTGTAAGCTGGGAAATTACAATACGGTAAGGCCTCTTGATTGCAAATAGCCGGTAGCCCGTTCTGTCTCCTGGTCGGTGGCTGACGGAATACCAGTCAGCGCATAAGGGCGGTTAAGTTGTTCCCATTTTTCACAGCCCATCGTATGGTAGGGCAGCAGCTCGACTGTTGGCTGGTTGGGCAGCGCCGTGATGATGCCGGTCAGCAGGCCCAGTTCCTCCGGAGTATCGGTCAGGCGGGGGATCAGCACGTAGCGGACCACCAGGCGGCTGGACTGCAGCGAGGTGTAGTGGAGATTAGCCAGAATGAAGCGGTGGTCAGTGCCGGTTAACCGGTGGTGCAGCCGTGGGCTGGCCGCTTTCAGGCCGAACTGCACCATATTGGTGTGGGTGAGGACGGCTGCCAGATTTTCCGGCGGACAATGGCCGGAGGTATCCAGCAGGGTATGCAAGCCGGCGGCTTGAGCTGCCTTAAACAAGGCGGCGACAAAGCCGGGCTGCAGCAGCGGTTCACCGCCGCTGACCGTAAGACCCCCGCCGGACGATTGGTAATAGGACCGGTAGCGGTCGATATCGGCCAGCACCTCGCCGACAGTGATAGTTTTTTCGCCCCGTTGCCAGGTATCCGGGTTGTGGCAGAAAGAGCAGCCCAGGGTGCAGCCGCTTAAAAACAGCACATACCGTATGCCCGGCCCGTCGACGGTGCCGAAAGTTTCAATGGAATGGTAATACCCTTGCATGGCATAGCCTCCGTAAGGTATTTATTATACGGCCTGATAAAAGGTGCGGCTGATAACTTCCTGCTGATGGGCCTTGCTCAGTTTGACAAAATGAACTGCATAGCCCGACACGCGGATGGTGAGCTGCGGGTACTGCTCGGGATGAGCCATGGCGTCCTCCAACAGCTCGCGGTTAAGCACATTAACGTTGATGTGGTGGCCGCCGTGCATCGCGTGGGCATCCAACAATGCCGTCAGGTTGGCAGCCCGGGCAGCCGGGGTTTTACCCAGCGCCTTCGGGACGATGGAAAAGGTGTAGGAAATGCCGTCACGGCAGTCTTCATAGGATATTTTGGCGGCCGAATTGATGGCGGCCAGGGCGCCGCGTTTTTCCCGTCCATGCATAGGGTTGGCGCCGGGGGCGAAAGCCTGGCCGGCTTTACGTCCGTCGGGGGTGGCGCCGGTCTTCTTGCCGTACATGACGTTGGAGGTGATGGTGAGGATGGACAGGGTATGTGTAGCCTTGCGATAGGTGGGGTGCTGCTTTAACAGGCGGGAGAACTCGGCAGGCAGTTCCTTGGCGATGCTGTCGACCCGATCGTCGTCGTTGCCGAAGCAAGGGAATTCGCCTTCTACCGCAAAATCAACGGCAATGCCCCGTTCATCCCGGATCGGCCGCACCTTGGCATAACGGATGGCGCTCAGCGAATCGGCTGCTACCGACAGTCCGGCTACGCCAAAGGCCATCAGCCGCTCGACCTGGGTGTCGTGCAGGGCCATCTGGGCGCTTTCATAGGCATACTTATCATGCATGTAGTGAATGACGTTCATGGTGTTGACATACAGTCCGGCCAGCCAGGTGAGCACAGTGGAATAGTTTTGACGCACCGTCTCGTAATCCAGGTATTCGCCGTCCGCAATAGGAAGGACCGGACCGACTTGTTCGCCGGTTTTTTCATCGCGGCCGCCGTTGATAGCCAATAACAGGGCTTTGGCCAGATTAGCCCGGGCGCCGAAGAACTGCATCTGCTTGCCGACCTGCATGGCCGATACGCAGCAGGCGATGGCGTAATCGTCGCCATAGACGGGACGCATCAGATCGTCACTTTCATATTGAATGGCGCTGGTATCAATCGATACCTGGGCGCAGAATTTCTTGAAGTTTTCCGGCAGGCTGGTTGACCAGAGCACGGTTAGATTGGGTTCCGGTGAGGGGCCCAAATTGTATAAAGTATGCAGTATACGATAGGAAGTAGCCGTAACCAGCGTTCTTCCGTCCAGGCCGGTGCCGCCGATCGCTTCCGTTACCCACAGCGGGTCGCCGGCGAACAACTCATTGTATTCCGGGGTGCGCAGGTGGCGGGCCAGACGCAGCTTGATGACCAGTTGATCGATCAGCTCCTGGGCCTCTGCTTCGGTCAGCACGCCGCTTGCCAGGTCGTGTTCGATATAAATATCCAGGAAGGTCGATACCCGGCCTAAGGACATGGCGGCGCCGTTTTGTTCTTTAATGCCGGCCAGATAGCCGAAATAAAGCCATTGCACCGCTTCCCGGGCAGTTTTAGCCGGCTGACTGATGTCGAAGCCATGTTCTGCCGCCATAACCGCGATGGCCTTTAAGGCGTTGATTTGCAGGGACACTTCTTCCCGCAGCTTGATAATGTCTTCCAGAATCGGATAAGAAGCCAGATGTGTCAGATCCTGCTGTTTGGCAGCTACCAGCCGGTCAATACCGTACAGGGCAATTCGCCGGTAATCGCCGATGATCCGGCCGCGGCCGTAGGCGTCGGGCAGCCCGGTGATAATGCCCACCTTGCGGGCCTGTTTCATTTCTTTAGTATATACATTAAATACGGCTGTATTATGGGTGGTGGCATGGTTATGATAAATGTCACTGATGACGGGGTCCAGCTTGTGGCCGTAGGCTTCGCAAGCCTGTTCGGCCATTCGGATGCCGCCGTTGACAATGACGCTGCGCTTTAGCGGCGCGTCAGTCTGCAGGCCGACGATTGTCTCGGACTCCCGGTCAATATAGCCCGGCCGGTGCGACGTAATGCCTGATACGACAGTGCTGTCCACGTCCAGTACACCCTGATTGTCGTGTTCGGCTTTCAATAACCGGCGGCATTCAGCCCAGACCTTTTCCGTTTTGGCCGTCGGGCCGGATAAAAAGCTGTCGTCGCCATAATAAGGCTTATAATTGCGCTGGATAAAATCACGCACATCAATCGTTTCATTCCAGGCCCCCGCCACAAAGTGTTGCCAAGCTTCCATAAGTAAACCCTCCTTTAGATAATGATCATGCACAAAGGCGATCATTTTGTAAGAATAATAAAACCGCCTGGTGCAAGAAATACAGATATCTTGCCCAGGCGGTCGGCTTTCTCTCTCCAAGATACGGTCCCCTGTGGTAACCCACATCATCCGCCAGTTCCGCACCTTTTTGCTGTTTGATTTCATTATAAAGTAGCCGGCGTCCACTAGTCAATATAAAATTTGTCGATCTGTGCTGCTGCAGTGGACGGTTACCGGCCGGTCAGGGTGAGCGTGCTGAGCACCGCGCCTGCCGGATTGACAAAGGTGATGACCACAGGGTCGCTGAAATTGAGGAAGGAACGGTCTAGCAGCACCCAACTGTCAGTTTGACTGGCGGTGCCGGCACTCTGCGGGCTTTTAGTCCGGACAGTTACAGTGAAGTCGTTGCCGGTCTGGACCACCTTGCTCAGCGCGATTCCATAGCCGTCGCCGGACACTCCCCGCAGGCTGCCGTACAGCAGAAACTGACGGTTAAAATCCACTGAGTCCGCCTGGGCTGTTACAGCGGGCGGAACCTCCGCCGTAGTGCCGGCCAGGCGGGGATTGACCAGCAGGACACCGAAGGCTGTTCCCGGCGTATAGGTGCTGTCCAGCCACTGCCAGTTATCGAAGTTGGTGTTTTGGTACAGAATAAGCTGGCTGGCTGACGGTGACAGGGTATAGCCAGGAAACATGCTGGCTGGCACATAGGTGGCGGCATGGCTGGAGTCGCCGATGCCACGGATGGTAGTAATAATCCAGTCATGTCTGCCCCGCTTTAAATCCACCTTATAGGTCCGCCCGCCGGAGCGTACCTGTACGGTAGCGCTGTCACGGGAAATAGACAGCAGGGAGAACTGGTCACGGCTGACATTAAAGCCGAAGGTGGCAGCGTTTTCTTTTACCTTTCGCACCGGATCACCTAAGCGGATGGCGTGGTCGTCATCCCGGTGACGTTCGCTTTTGTGCTCCTGGCGGGGTGTGTCGTCGGAAGCCTTTGCCTGTGCCGCCGGCAGGCCGGGCATCATGGCCGAAGAGATAACCGCTGCACCGGCGACGGCAGCCAGCAGCTTTTTGTACCGTTGATTACCTAATTTACGAATGATGCGCTTCATAAATAATCTCCTTTATCGGCTTATTTTTCTTAAGGAACCGCTGATTTAATGAGCTTGCCAGACTGACGAGAGATTTTTTCGGCTGGCAAGGAAGTAAAATCACAGGAATAGCGGTCCCTATTTCAAGGTTTTGCTGACGTAGCCAGACGGAAAAAGATCCGCCAGGATGGCAGTGTGAATAAATTAGTGGTTCCTTAATAGTGTTTGCCGATCAGACGGGATCATGCCGGGTATTTTTTGTCAAAACAGGATAAACCGGCTTAGATGGTATGACAGCCCGATCCGTGGTACAATAAAAGGTATTATACTAAAACAGGTGATAAAAAAATGGACCAGGTAGATGTGATTGTAGTTGGGGCCGGTGTGGTCGGCCTGGCGGTGGCCTGCCGTCTGGCACAGCGCTGGCCGGAAAAAAGTATTTTGCTGCTGGAGAAGAACCGGACTTTCGGCCTCGATATGTCGGCTCGTACCAGCGAGGTGATCCATTCGGGCCTGTATTATCCGCCGGGCAGCTTCAAGGCCCGGCTGTGTGTGTCCGGTAAGGAAAAACTGTATGACTTTTGCACCGCCTGGCAGGTTCCTCACCAACGGCTGGGCAAGCTGGTCATCGCCCGTAATGATGAAGAGGCGGCTAAGCTGGACCAATTGCAGGAGCAGGCGCTGGCCAATGGGATAGCCGATGTAACGAGACTGGAGCCGGCGGCAGTAGCCCGGCTGGAGCCGAATATTTCCTGCCAGGCCGCGTTGTTTTCGCCGTCCAGCGGGATTGTGGATACCCGGACCTTGCTGGCCCGCCTGGAGCAGGTGGGGCGAAAATACGGCGCCATGCCGGTGTATCAGCAGACGGTGACCGCCATCACCTGCGGGGCTGACGGCTACTGTGTGACCTATACCGATGCGGTCGGCCGGTCTGATGAGGTAGGCTGTCGCTGTATCGTCAATGCCGCCGGTCTGGGTGCCGACGCCGTCGCCGCTATGGCCGGCATTGCGGTTGACCAGGCGGGCTACCGGATTTACCGCTGCAAGGGTGAATATTTTTCGGTCGCCAATGAGAAGGCCGGCTTGGTGTCTCATCTGGTCTTTCCCGCTTCCATCCGGGAGCTTAAGGGCAGCGGCATTCCGGTCATCAAGGATATGGGCGGCCGGCTGCGACTGGGGCCTGATGCCCATTACGCCGCCAACGGCCTGACCGACTACCGGATCAGTCCGGCCAATGCCCGGCAGTTTTTAGCTGTGGTCGGCAGTTACCTGCCGTTTCTGAAAGAAGACGATTTGTCTGCCGATATCGCGGCGCTGCGTTGCCGTCTGCTGGTTGCCTGCGGCAGTCCGCCGCGGGATTTTGTCATTTGCCATGAGACGGAGCGGGATTTGCCGGGGTTTGTCAACCTGATCGGTATTGAATCGCCCGGCCTTACCTGCTGCCTGAGTATCGCCGACCTGACAGGGGATATGCTGACGCCGCTGCTTGACGGATAAAAGGGGGCGTCAGGGACCGTATAAAGCGCCTAGCGCCTCTCACCGGTCATGACCGGGACTTTTTTCGCATATTATATAAGATATTTGGCTTGATTATCTAAACGACAGGGCATATAATCAAAAATTATATACATTTGTTTATACCGGGGAGTTTTTAGTACATATAATGAGGGTAATTTTGTATACAAGTATACAAAAGTGTAAAGAAGTAAAACGAGCAGGTTAGAGTAAAGGGGCTGGCTGTATGTCTGGATTGACGGGTGTTGTTGCCTGTGAAACGTCGATATGCTCGATAGAAGAGGGCATATTACGCTATCGCGGCTATACGATTGACGATTTGGCCTATAAAGCGTCGTTTGAAGAAATCATTTACTTACTATGGTATGGCCGTCTGCCAAATCGGCTGGAATTGATCGCGTTAAAGCAGGACTTGACGGAAAGTGCGGTGTTGCCGCCGAAGATCTACGATTTGCTGCGGCTGTATGCGCCATGGGGCAATGCCATGGCTAAACTGCGCACCTGTGTGTCGTTTCTTACCCATTTTGACGATGAGGTCATGGACCACTCTTTTGCGGCCGACCATCGCAAGGCTGTCCGCATTATGGCGCGCATGGCGGCTATTGTGGCGGCCATTGAGCGAATTCGCACCGATCTGGAGCCGATTGAGCCGGACGCCATCAAGTTCTCCTCATTGGCGGAAATGTTTCTCTGGCTGTTAAAAGGAGAGAAACCGGAGCCGATTGCCGTTAAGGCGATGGACCTCTGTCTGGTGCTGCATGCCGAGCATGAGCTGAATGCCTCGACCTTCGCTTCGCGGGTCACGGTGTCCACCATGTCGGATATTTATTCCGGCATTGTATCGGCCATCGGCACGCTGAAAGGAGCGCTCCATGGCAACGCCAATGAACAGGTGGCCAATATGCTGGAGGAAATCGGTGATATCAGCCGGGTGGAAGAGTATATCGCGGCTAAAATCGCCAACCAGGAGCGGATCATGGGCTTTGGACACCGGGTCTACAAAAACGGCGATCCCCGGGCCAAGCACCTTAAGGCGCTGGCTAAGGAACTGGGCGAGTACAGCGGTGACACGCGCTGGTATGACATGTCGGAGAAAATTGAGCAGATCGTTTATGAAAGCAAAGGGCTGCGTCCCAATGTCGACTTTTATTCCGCCTCGGTGTATACCTATCTCGGTATACCCAGAGATTTGTTTACGCTCATTTTTGCCACTAGCCGGACTAGCGGCTGGATGGCCCATATTTTGGAGCAGCACGACAATAATAAGCTTATCCGCCCGCGGGCGAAATATATCGGTAAAAAGCACCAAGAGTGGCTGCCGATGGAAGAACGGTAATTTGGAGGGATATATATTATGAAGCAAACGATGACCGCCAAAATCATTGGCAGCCATCTGGTAAGCGGCAAGATGGTGGCCGGCGAGGAAATCGGCATCCGCATTGATCAGACGCTGACCCAGGATTCCACCGGAACGATGGCCTATCTGCAACTGGAAGCCATGAACATTCCCCGGGTAAAAACCAAGCTGTCCGTTGCCTATATTGATCACAATACACTGCAGACCGGCTATGAGAACGCCGACGATCATTTATTCATTCAGACTGTGGCCGCCAAGCATGGCATCGTGTTTTCCAAACCGGGCAACGGCATCTGTCATCAGGTGAATGTGGAACGTTTCGGCCGGCCGGGCTGGACACTCTTAGGTTCGGACAGTCATACGCCGACCGGCGGCGGCATCGGCATGCTGGCCATTGGTGCCGGCGGGCTGGATGTGGCGGTAGCGATGGCCGGCGGTGCCTACTACTTAAAAATGCCCAAGGTCTGCCGGGTGGAACTGACCGGCAAGCTGCAGCCCTGGGTGAGCGGCAAGGATATCATCCTGGAGCTTTTACGGCGGCTCAGTGTAAAAGGCGGCACCGGCCGGGTGTTTGAATATACCGGTGAAGGCGCGGCCCGTCTGACGGTGCCCGAACGGGCCACTATCACTAACATGGGGGCCGAACTGGGGGCCACCACCTCGCTGTTTGCCAGCGATGAAATGACCCGCGCCTTTTTGGCGGCTCAGGGCCGCGAAGCCGACTGGACTGCGCTGGCGCCTGACGAAGGGGCCGAATATGACGAGACTGTGGTTATCAATTTGGACGAGCTGCAGCCGCTGGTGGCCAAGCCGCACAGTCCGGACAATGTAGCCCCCGTAGCCGAACTGGCCGGCAGCAAGGTCGATCAGGTAGCTATTGGCAGCTGTACCAACTCGTCCTATCTGGATTTAATAAAAGTGGCGAAAATACTGGAAGGCAAGCAGGTGCACCCGGACGTGTCCCTGGTTATTGCCCCCGGTTCCCGCCAGGTGCTGGGGATGCTGGCCGACAGCGGCGCTCTCAGCGTATTGCTGCGCGCCGGCGCCCGTATCCTGGAATGCGCCTGTGGTCCCTGCATCGGTATGGGACAGTCGCCTAAATCAGGCGGGGTATCCTTACGGACCTTTAACCGCAACTTTGAAGGCCGCAGCGGTACGCCTGACGCCAAGGTGTATCTGGTCAGCCCGGAAGTGGCGGCGGTGAGCGCCCTTACCGGTACAATCACCGATCCGCGCACCTTTGGGGCAGCGCCTGTTGCCGTTATGCCGGATAAGTTTATTTCCGACGACAACCTGCTTGTTTTTCCGCCGGCTGACGGACAGGCTGTGGAAGTGGTCCGCGGACCCAATATCAAGCCCTTCCCCAAAGCGCAGCCGCCGGCTGAATCACTGCGGGCGCCGGTGCTCCTGAAAGTGGGCGACAATATTACGACCGACCATATTATGCCCTCCCATGCCAGCCTGCTGCCTTATCGTTCCAACATTCCCCATCTGGCCAAGTACTGCTTCAGCGGGGTGGATTCTTCCTTTCCGGAACGGGCGTTACAGGCTCAGGGCGGCATTATTGTCGGCGGCAATAATTACGGTCAGGGCTCCAGCCGGGAGCATGCGGCTCTCGCTCCGCTCTATTTGGGCATCAAAGCGGTACTGGTCCAGTCCTTCGCCCGTATTCACCGGGCCAACCTGGTTAACTTCGGTATTGTGCCGCTCTTGTTTGCCGACAGTGCCGACTATGCCGGAATCAGCCTGAATGACGAACTGGTTATTGAAAACCTTCGTGACCAGTTGAGTGCGGCTACCGTGCTGACGGTGCGCAATGTAACGACAGGCAAGGACATTCCGGTCAAGTGGGAAGCCACCGAACGGGAACGGCAGATCATTCTGGCTGGCGGGCTCTTAAACTACACCAGACAGGCAGGAGGTGTGGGCCGTGCGTAAAGTTACTTTAATTCCCGGCGACGGCGTCGGACCGGAAATTGCCCAGGCTGTGCAGTCAATTTTGGCTGCCGCTAAAGCGCCGGTAGTCTGGGATATCTGCCAGGCCGGACAAGCCGGTATCGATCAGGCGGGCGAACCGCTGCCGGAAGCGACGCTGGCCAGCATTCGCGCCAACGGTTTGGCTCTCAAGGGACCGTTGACTACTCAGATCGGCAAGGGTTACCGCAGCATTAACGTGACGCTGCGTCAGACCTTCGACCTGTACTGCAATTTACGCCCGGTAAAATCACTGGCTGGTATCGGCAGCCGCTATGAAGGGGTCGATTTGGTCATTTTCCGCGAAAATACAGAAGATCTCTATGCCGGTGTGGAACACAAAGTGGGAGCCGATGCCGCTGAATCAATTAAAATCATTACCCGCAAGGCGTCGCTGCGCATTGCCGAGGCGGCGTTTGCCTACGCGGTAAAACATAGCCGCAAGAAAGTAACGGCTGTGCATAAAGCTAATATTATGAAACTGTCCGACGGCCTGTTCCTGGAGTGTGCCAGGGAAGTGGCCGCCCGGTATCCGCAAATCACCTACGAAGAGGTCATTGTAGACAATATGTGCATGCAGCTTGTCATTCGCCCGCAAAGCTATGATGTGCTGCTGGCGCCTAATCTCTACGGCGACATTATCTCCGACCTGTGCGCCGGCTTGGCCGGCGGACTGGGCGTAGTGCCCGGGGCCAATATCGGTACGGAATGCGCCATTTTTGAAGCCGTTCATGGCACGGCGCCGGACATTGCCGGCAAAAATATTGTCAATCCGGTGGCTATGCTGCTTTCCGGGCTGATGCTGCTGGAGCATATCGGCGAAACGGCTATTGCCGGCCGGATTCGGGCCGCTGTGGAGCGGGTTATTGCCGAAGGCAAAACGGTGACTCCCGATATCGGCGGGACGGCATCCACCGTGGAAATGACCGAAGCAATAATCAAATTACTGTAATATTGCGCAACCAATGAGGGGCTGTTTCACTAAGAAAAGGTGTAACAGCCTTGTTTGTTCCCTGTTCGGCCGTTACGGAAAAAGGCGGTCCGCAGGATGAAAAAATAGTACCTTCCGTCAAGAAAATCCGACTGTTTGAGCGAAGCGAGTTTCGGATTTTTAGGAAGGTACTATTTTTTCAAGCTTTTTGGAGTTCAGGCCTAGTACCTTGTCGGTCTTAAAACAGTAGGAGAATGGCGAGATTATTTTTCGCAGCGCGAGGCGAAGGAAGGAGTCATACCGTTAGTATGCTGACTGACGACAACGAAGCGGTGCGGAAAATAGACCGCCAGTATTCACTGGATTAAGGCTGATAAGGTACTAGCCTTTTGGGTCCCTTTGTGGCAATGACAAAGGGACGACAAACTATTTCTCCACACATACGGGCTGTTTAAATAAGAAAATAATTGGGTGATAGTCTCTTTTGGCATAGAGCAATAATTTCGAGTTAAATCGGATATAACTGTGAATAGGGATTGGCAGGCCAACAGGAATTTTTCACCTGTCCGTAGAACTATCCATGAACAAAGGACAAAATGGCGTAAATGCGGCAAAAAGGGTCGCGCAGGGGGAACAAATATGGGAGTACTTGATATTATCGGTCCGATTATGATCGGCCCCTCCAGCTCGCATACGGCGGGCGCTGCCCGGTTGGGGAACATGGCCCGCACCATACTGGGCGAGGAGCCAGTCAGGGCGACCATCCAATTATACGGCTCCTTTGCCCGGACGTATAAGGGGCACGGTACCGACAAGGCGCTGGTGGCCGGTCTAATGGGCCTTTCGCCGGAGGACCCGGCGATTAAGACCGCCTTGGACCGGGCTGCCCGGTCGGCTCTGCAGGTTGTATTCACCAGGGAGGACGGGCAGGACTGCCATCCTAACACCGTTAAGTTCCTATTGGAAGGCGAGTCGGGCCGGAAGGTGGCTGTTACGGGGGCCTCCACCGGCGGCGGACGGATTGTCATCAGCAAAATTGATGGCTACGAGGTGGAATGCACCGGTGAATATTATACATTGATTGCCGTGTACCAGGATAAGCCGGGAATTGTGGCGGCGGTTACCCAAATCCTGGCCCAGCATGAGGTCAATATCGCCTTTATGAAAGTGTCCCGCAAGCAAAAGGGTGCCCAGGCGTTAATGATTCTGGAAGCGGACCAGCCGATTACCGAAGATGTCATCGCTGCGGTGGACAGGCTGCCTGCCATGGAGTCGGCGCTGCTGGTGAAGCCGCTATGAGGGAGGAAACAAGATGAATTATGGATATATTGCCGACCTGGTTTCGCTGGCCACCGAACGGAAACAGCAGTTGTCGGATATTGTGCTGGCAACCGAGACGGCGAACAGTGACTATCCAGCCGCCTATTTCTGGGAAGCCATGCGGGAGCGGTATGGCGTTATGAGGGAAGCCGCCATTAGCGGGCTTAAGCTACGGGAAAAATCAGCCAGCGGCATGGTCGGTGGCGATGCCGCCCTGCTGGCCGGCGATGACCTGTTTTTGGGACCGGTTGTTACTAAGACGGCCGCTTATGCGATTGCCATTAGTGAGGTAAACGCCAGCATGGGCCGGATTGTCGCCTGCCCGACCGCCGGGTCCTGTGGCATTGTTCCCGGTGCTATCCTGGCGGTCTGCGAATGTCTGGATTATCCGGAGGAAGCCGCCATCCGGGCTTTATTTACTGCCGCCGGCATTGGGGAAGTGGTTGCTAAAAACGCCACGGTAGCCGGCGCTGTGGGCGGCTGCCAGGCCGAGTGCGGCACGGCAGCCGCGATGGCGGCAGCGGCCGTAGTGGAATTGCGGGGCGGGACGGCCTACCAGTCGGCCCAGGCCGTAGCCCTGGCTCTCAAAAATATGCTGGGTCTTGTCTGTGACCCGGTGGCCGGTCTGGTGGAGGTCCCCTGCGTGAAACGCAACGGCTTTGCCGCCGTCCATGCTTTGCTGGCGGCACAACTGGCTTTGGCAGGAGTGGAAAGCGTGATTCCGGCCGATGAGGTCATTGCAGCCATGTACCGGATTGGCCTGGATCTGCCGAGTTCACTGAAGGAAACGTCCGAAGGTGGCTTGGCGAAAACGCCGACGGGTCAAAAGATCAACGAACGCTTGCTAAGCTAGGTATCCTTGACGGGGCAGTGCTTGGAGCAAAGAGAGGCACCCGGCTTGACAAAAAAAGTAAAGCGGTATAAAATATATTCAAGTGCATATTTTCAAGGGGAGTAACCTTAAAAATAAAGTCGTCAGTTCGGTGTCAAGCACCCGGCTTTATTTGCATCTATTGCTGGTAAGACCTTGCCTAACTATTTTAGTAGGCAAGGTTTTTTATTTTATCATCGGGTAAACTAGGGCGTGTGTTCGGATAGTTTGAATGCACGCCTAACAAGGAGGCTATATTAATGGAACATTTTTTTACAATGGAAACCTTGTGGAATTTGGCGGCAATTGTATTTATTGATTTAATTCTGGCCGGTGACAATGCTCTGGTTATCGGCATGGCGGCGCGGAATCTGCCGCGAGGACAGCAGAAGAGGGCAATCTTCTGGGGCACCTTCGGCGCAATTTTTATCCGGGCCGTATCCACCCTGGTAGTGGTCTGGCTGCTGCGCATACCGGCACTGATGATCACCGGCGGCGCGCTGCTGCTATGGATCGCCTATAAGCTGATTGTGGAGGAGAAGCAGCATGAGGTGGACGCACCGTCCGGTATGGGCGCTGCCATCCGGACCATTGTGGTTGCCGACGGCGTAATGGGCATTGACAATGTCATGGGTATTGCCGGCGTGGCTCACGGCAATATGCTGCTGGTATTGATCGGTATCGGCATTACCATTCCAATCATTATCTGGGGCAGTACGGTATTTATTAAGCTGATTGAGCGGTATCCCTGGCTGATCTATGCCGGCGGCGGGATTCTAGCCTGGACGGCTGGCGGCATGATCAGCGGCGACTCCCTCCTGACCGGTCATGTGGCCGTTACTTCCACTATGAAGTGGGGTGTACAGCTTGTTTTGACCGTTGGTCTTTTGGGTGTGGCCTGGCGGCAAAAACAGGCCGGTTAACAGAAGAAGAGATAAAGCGGTTACCATCTGTTGACGCAGGGCTGTCCTTATGATATTGTAAATAGCAATAAGCTGATCAATCACTTGAAGGCTGAGAGACCCTGAACCGGGTTTTCTCAGCCTTTTTTGCCAGGAGCGTTTCGGATAGTTTGAAAACATGCCCTAGCTCGGCTGGAAGTGGCATGTGGCGCCCTGCTTTGGCGTATAGTGTATAACAGCATCCATGGAAGGTTTTAGAAAATATCATAATCATGATTGACAACCTTTGTAATTAAACGTATAATGACCGTATAATAATTGATAAAAACAATTTGCTAATTATCATATTGTGATAATTAATAAATTGTATAGTTGAATAAGTTGACCAGACCACTGGAGGCTGAGGAACGCTGTAATGCATGCATTGCGGTGTACTTAGCCTTTTTGTCTTTATTTGAAGCTAATCTTTTTGGGAAGGGAGCGTGGCTGATGTATCAGGCGATTCTAGAGTATTTATCCCGCAACTGGGATAAGTATGTGGAAGCGGTCAACATACATATTGGCATTAGTCTGGCTGCTATGACGATCAGCATACTGCTGGCGGTGCCTCTTGGTATTTTATGCAGTAAAAAAGGCAGACTGTCGCTGCCGGTTATGAATACTTTTAATATGCTTCGCATTATTCCGAGCCTGGCCGTCCTCGTGCTGGTTATGCCGATCCTGGGGACAGGATTTAAGCCGGCATTGCTGGCGCTTACCTTACTGGCTATTCCGCCGGTGCTGATCAACGCCTATCTGGGCTTCAAAAGCATCAGCCCCGCCGTTATCGAAAGTGCCTGCGCCATGGGGATGGGGGCGGCAAGAATTCTTTTTACGATTGAATTTCCGCTGGCCCTGCCGCTGATCATAACGGGGATACGCACGGCCTGCATTGAAGTCATAGCCAGTGCCACACTGGCTTCGTATATCGGGGCCGGCGGGCTGGGTGACTTTATTTTTACCGGTCTCGGGCTGAACGATATGCGGATACTGCTCATCGGGGGCATCAGCGTAGCTGTGTTGTCCGTCTGTGCCGAGTTGTCGCTGGCCTTGATTTATCAGGGCGTCACAAGATATCAGAGAAATTAACTAAACTGAAATGAAAAGGGAGAGGATGCTATGTTTGGCAAAAAAGCAAAAACACTGATTGGCTCTATTCTAACCTTGGGTGTGCTGGCCCTGGGATTAACCGGCTGTGGCGGTGAGAAAGCGGCCGATAGCAAAGCGGCGGCCGGCAAGCCGACCATTAAAGTCGGTTCCAAGGATTTTACCGAATCGTTGATCTTAGGAGAACTGTATGCCCTGGCGCTGGAAAAGCAGGGGTATAAGGTGGAAAGAAAACTGAACCTGGGCAGTGCCATTGTACATGATTCTTTGGTGAATGGTGACATTGATTTTTATCCCGAGTATACGGGAACCGGTCTCTTAAGTGTTCTGAAGGAAGCTCCCCTGTTTGATTCCAAGCAAGTATATGACGAAGTGAGTGCCAAATATAAAGAAAAATTTAAGCTGATCTGGTTGAATCCTTCGACAGCCAATGATTCGCAAGGCCTGGTTATCGCTAAACGGGCAGCCGACAAATACGGCATCCGCACCATTTCGGATCTGCAAAAGCATGCAGCCGATATCCGGTTTGCTTCGCAGGGGCAGTTTG
This sequence comes from Propionispora hippei DSM 15287, assembly GCF_900141835.1. Taxonomy (NCBI): domain Bacteria; kingdom Bacillati; phylum Bacillota; class Negativicutes; order Selenomonadales; family Sporomusaceae; genus Propionispora; species Propionispora hippei. Next base: position 62,327 of record NZ_FQZD01000015.1, read on the forward strand.
ATGAACGGGAAGACGGTCTGCCGGCATTGACCAAAGCCTATGGTGAGTTTAAGTTTAAGGAACGGAAACTGTATGATAATGGCCTGAAATACGATGTGCTGCATAATGATGAAGCCGATGTAGCCGTAGCGTATACGACGGAAGGACAACTGAGCAAAGATGAGTTTGTTGTACTGGAAGATGACAAGCATGTATGGCCGCCTTATAATATTGCGCCGGTTATCCGCCAGGATGTGCTGGAAAAGAATCCGGAAATTAAGGATATTCTCAATAAGGTTACGGCGGCTATCGACAATAAGACCATTATTAAGCTGAATGCCGAAGTGGATATTAACAAGCGGGAATATACGGAAGTGGCCAAGGAGTTTTTTGAGCAACTGAAATAAAGTTGTTGGATAAATAGAAGAAAGCTGCCGGAATCGTACCCGGCAGCCATTTCTTCTATTCCTTTGTTACAGGAAAAGGAGGAGACGGAATTTGGATAGAACAGCCATCGAATTCCAGAAGGTAAGCAAACAATATCCCCACACGTCGCAGTATGCGGTCAGAGAGGTCAGCGCCCGTATTCCGGAAGGCAGTTTTATCACTATTTTAGGAACCTCCGGCTCAGGCAAGACAACCTTCTTAAAAATGATTAACCGGATCTACGAGCCAACTTCCGGTGATATTTTGTTTTTTGGCGAAAGCATCAAACAGTTAAAAGTGGAAGAGTACCGGCGGAAGATTGGTTATGTCATCCAGCAGATTGGTTTATTTCCCCATATGACGATTGAGGAAAATATTGCAACCGTGCCTACCATACTCAACTGGGATAAAAAACGTATTGCCCGGCGGGTGGAAGAATTGCTGGAACTGGTGGGCCTGGTACCGCAGGATTACAAAAAACGGTATCCCCGGCAGCTCTCGGGCGGACAGCAGCAGCGGGTAGGGCTGGCCCGGGCTATGGCGGCCGATCCGGCCATTATGTTAATGGACGAACCGTTCGGCGCCATCGACGCTATCACCCGGCAGACGCTGCAGGACGAGCTGCTGCGGATTCAAAAAAAGCTTCACAAAACCATATTGTTTGTTACCCATGATATCGGCGAGGCTTTTAAGCTGGGAGACCAGGTGATTATTATGCATAATGGGGAAATTCAGCAGTTTGACACACCCTATAACATTCTGTTACGGCCGGCCAACGAATATGTAGCCCGGCTGGTTTCCACGGAAGACACGCTGCAGCAGCTAAAGGTGGTGACGGCAAAAAGCGCCATGACGGCAGTGCAGGAGCCGCATCACCATCCCGTAGGGCGGGTACGGCAGGATGTGTCGCTTTATGCCGTATTGACATGCCTGCTGGAGAGCGCTCAGCCTTACGTACTGGTAGAGGATGAAGCGGGGAACGTGATCGGTAAGATCACCTGGGATGAACTGAAAGTAAAGAATAAGCGGCAGACCTCGGTATCTGCTTGAACAGGCAGGTGATACAGCGTGTGGACCTATTTCATGAAATATTATCAGCAAATATTGCTGCTGCTGGGAGAACACATTCTGATTGTTGTGCTCAGTGTCGGCATTTCCCTGGTGCTCGCCATACCGATTGCTCTGCTTGTCGCCCGCTCCAAGTGGTTGTCGACAGGCGCCCTGTCCTTTTTTGGCGTCATCTATTCCATCCCCAGCCTGGCGTTATTTTCTTTCCTGATTCCTCTCTTTGGTTTAGGGAAAACCACCGCCATTGTAGTGCTGGTCCTCTATAACCAGTACATACTGGTCCGCAATATCCTGGCCGGCTTCCAGTCGATTGATCCGGCCATTATCGAAGCAGGCAAAGGCATGGGGCTTGACGCGCGGCGGCTGTTTTTTATGATTGAGCTGCCGCTGGCCTTACCGATTATTTTAGGCGGCGTAAGGATCGCCACCGTTTCCACCATCGGCATTGCCACTATTGCGGCAGTCATTCATGCCGGCGGACTGGGCGTCTTACTGTTTGATGGCTTACGGATGAATTATCTGCCTAAAATTCTTTGGGGCACGGTGCTGTCGTCAGGCTTGGCGTATCTTGGCAATCAGGGAGTGTTGGCGTTGGAACGGCGGGCTTTTAAGCGAACTCAGGGGGAGGACCGGCCAAGTACGCTGCAAAACATGAGCGTATTGGACAGGTAAATGTAAAAGAGGTGGCTAATGATGACATTGATTCAGGCAGCACGGGGTACTCAGCTGCGCTGTAAAGGCTGGCGGCAGGAAGCGCTGCTGCGCATGCTGGAGAACGTTCTGGAAAACGGGGAAAATCAAAAAGAATTGCTGGTCTATGCGGCCCTGGCCAAAGCGGCGCGGGACTGGCCTTCTTATGAGGCCATCGTAAAGGCATTGCGGACTATGGAAGAAGATGAGACTCTTGTTATTCAGTCGGGCAAGCCAATCGGGCTGTTTAAAACCCACGCCTTTGCCCCGCTGGTGTTAATGGCAAACTGCAATATGGTGGGCAAGTGGGCGACCAGCGATAATTTTTATAAATGGCAGCAGGAAGGCCTGATCATCTGGGGCGGCCTGACGGCAGCCGACTGGCAGTATATCGGCTCACAGGGAGTACTGCAGGGAACGTACGAAATTTTTGCGACCATTGGCCGCCAGCATTTTAATCATGACTTGCGCGGCCGCTTTATTTTGACGGCCGGACTGGGGGGCATGGGCGGTTCGCAGCCGCTGGCCGGGGTGATGGCCAAGGCGGCCATATTGGCGGTGGAAGTCAACGAGGCCCGGATTGATAAACGGATAGCCGCCGGTTATTTGCAGCAAAAAACCGACAGCCTGGATGCTGCCCTGGCTATCATCCGGGAGGCCATAGAACGTAAAGAACCCGTATCGGTGGGACTGTTGGGCAATGCGGCCGAAGTGTACCCCGAATTGCTCCGGCGGGGCATTATTCCCGATATCGTTACTGATCAAACGGCCGCCCATGATCTGGTGTATGGCTATATTCCCCGCGGGTATAGTTTGGAAGCGGCCGAGGCCCTGCGCCGGGATAACCCGGACCGGTTAAAAGCCGATGCCGGGGCGTCGATTGCGGCGGAAGTAAAAGCCATGCTGGCCTTTAAGGCTAAGGGGGCTGTGGTGTTTGACAATGGCAATAACATCCGGACGCAGGCCCGTGCCTACGGGGTGGAAGATGCTTTTTCCATCAGCATTTTTACCGAAGCCTTCTTGCGCCCGCTGTTTTGCCGGGCGATTGGACCGTTTCGCTGGATTGCCTTAACCGGCAATGCCGAAGATATCCGTATTATTGATGATTATATTTTAACCCATTTCGCCGACAACTCGATTGTAACCAACTGGATTGGATTAGCCCGCCAATATGTGCCTTTAGAAGGACTGCCGGCCAGGATCGGCTGGCTGGGACATGGCGAGCGAACCCGGTTGGCGCTGGCGGTCAATGCGATGGTGGCCGATGGCACGCTAAGCGGACCGGTGGCTTTTACCCGCGACCATTTGGATGCCGGTGCCATGGCACATCCCAACATTATGACCGAGCGAATGAAAGACGGCAGTGATGCCATAGCCGACTGGCCCTTGCTCAATGCTATGCTGAATTGCAGTTCCATGGCCGATTTGGTAGCCATCCATTCCGGTGGCGGCGGCTATGCGGGCTATATGACCAGTGCCGGTGTGACGCTTGTGGCTGACGGCAGTGAGGAAGCGGCTCTTCGTCTTAAGCTGACCCTGCAGAATGATACCGGACTAGGTGTTTTGCGGTATGCCGATGCCGGTTATGAAGAAGCTCTGGACGAGGCGGATAAGAAACAGATCCGGCGGATCAAACTGGAGCAGGCGTAAAGGAGAGAAAGCACGTGACCGTAGATTTGGTAATCAAACATGTTAAGGTGTATACCGAAGGCGGACTGCTGGCGGCGGGGATTGCCGTCCAGGCTGGTAAAATTGTAGCGATTGCCAGTGACGACTGCCTGCCGGAAGGAATCTCGAGTATTGACGGACAGGGGCGGTATTTGCTGCCTGGCGGTATTGATCCCCATGTTCATTTCCGTGATCCCGGCAAAACAGAGCGGGAAACCTTTCTGACCGGCACCATGGCGGCAGCGGCCGGCGGGGTAACCACGGTATGTGAGCACCCGATTTCCAGTCCGCCGCCTTATTCTGCCGAATTAATCCGTAACCGTATCAAAGTGGCGGCAGAGCAGGCCGTTGTGGATTTTGCCTTTTTTGGCGCTGCCGGGGCTGATAAGTTAGAGCATATACCCCAGGTTGCCCAGGAAGGCATTGTCGCTTTTAAAACCTTTTTCCATGAGCCGCCGGAAGGCCGGGAGGAGGAGTTTGCCGGGCTGACCATGGCGAATGATGCCGCTATTTACGCCGGTTTTCAGGCAGTGGCCAAAACGGGAAAAATTCTGGCCATTCATGCGGAGAACAACGATATCATTGCCGCCAGGATCAAGGAGCTCCGGGCTGCCGGCAAGCTAAAAGGACGGGATCATGCCCTTTCCCGGCCGCCGGTGAGCGAAATCGAGTCGGTAGGCAAGATATTGCTGCTGGCCCGGGAGTGCGGGACTAAGGTGCAGCTTTGTCATATTTCCACTCCTCAGGCGGCAGAGCTTGTCAAACAGGCGAAAGCCGACGGAGTAAAGGCTTATCTGGAGACCTGCCCGCATTATTTATTTTTGACCGACGACAAGCTGGAGGAGCTGGGGCCTTTTGCCAAGTGCAACCCTCCCTTGCGGAGCAGGGAATTGTCTGATGCCTTATGGCGCTATATTGATGACGGAACGGTTGATATGATTGGCAGCGACCACGGGCCCTTTTTGCCTGAAGAAAAAGAGATCGGTTTTCGCGATATCTTTGCGGCACCGGCCGGTTTTCCCGGTATTGATCTGCGGCTGCCCTTGCTGCTGGATGCGGTACATAAAGGCAGGCTCAGTCTGGACAGAATGGTGGAGCTGATCAGTACGGCCCCGGCTAAGCTATATGGCTTGTATCCGCAAAAGGGAGCCATCCGGATTGGCAGTGATGCCGATCTGGTGCTTGTGGATCTGGCGGCTGATTTTATTGTCGACCGTCGGCAGTCCTATTCCAAGTCGCGCGATACCGGGCGGGTATATGACGGCTGGAAGCTGAAAGGCCGTCCGGTCATGACGCTGGTCAGGGGGCGGGTTGTTATGGAGGAAGGCCGGGTTGACGAACAGGCTGCCCGCTGGGGAAGGCTGGTGACACCACGCAATGGCTAAAGAGGCGTTGCTAAGAGGAGCAAACAAAAAAATCGCACTCATACCCATTGGACAGTCGCCGCGCCCGGAAGTGGCTGCCGACTTTAAAAGCCTCTGGGGCTCCGCGGTAGATATTTTGGAAAGCGGCGCGCTTGACGGATTGTCGGCGGCAGAAATAAACGGACTCAGGCCCTGGTCTGGAGAAGCTGAATTGATTACCAGGCTGGCGGACGGGCAGATTGTATATGTCTCCCATCAGCGACTAATCCCCTATGTGGAAAAGGCGATAGCCCGAACGGTACGGCAGGGGGCGGAACTGGCGATGGTGCTGTGTACCGGTGATTTTAGCCCGGTAAAAGCCGAGGTGCCTGTGCTGGAACCTAACCGGGTTTTAGCCGGTGGCGTAGCAGGAGTACTGCCAGCAGGGGCTGCCGTTACCGTGCTGATTCCCACGGAAAGCCAGCGGGAAGAAGCGTGCGCGCGTTGGTCGGAGCGCGGTTTTAAGGTTGACCGGGTGCTCGTGTCCGCGCCGTTCGGCAAGGATGACACACTGATCGAGATGATTAAAAACGACCCGGTGATTCAGGCGTCGGCCGCGATCATCGGTGATTGCTTTGGTTTTGATTTGCATTGCCGGGAGTTAATTTCCCGGGTATACCCTAAACAGATTTTTATCCCCCGCCTGCTTATGGGGCATTTGCTGCTGGCGGTGTTATAGAACCATAAAAGGAGGGATTGGATGAAAGGCATCCAAATAGAACGGGTTCAGGCGATGATTGAACAATTGGCCGACTATGGCCGCAACGCTGACGGCAGTATTACCCGTCCTTCCTATGGGCCCGCTTATATGGCTGCCCAAGACTGGCTGGCTGAGGTCATGGGGCAGGCGGGAATGGAGGTAACCAGGGATGCGGTGGGGAATCTGACCGGAACCTACGCGGGACAGGAGCAAGCTCTGCCGGCCGTTATGACCGGCTCCCATTTGGATACTGTGCCGAACGGCGGCAGGCTGGACGGGGCGCTGGGGATTGTGGCAGCTATCGAGTGTGTACGTTCCTGGCAGGAGGCCGGCTGGCGCCCGTTGCGGCCGGTCAAGGTCCTGGCGACGATCGAGGAGGAAGGCAGCGTTTTCGGACTGGGCTGTTTTGGGGCAAGAGCGATGGCCGGGGAATTTGCCGGCAGCAGCCCCGACGATTTGCAGGATAAACACGGTCGCCGGCTTAGCGAATTTTTAAGCGACCAGGGCCTGCCGCCAAGTGCTCTGGTTGATGCCGTAATCGACAGCAGCCGGTATCATAGCTTTCTGGAGCTTCATATTGAGCAAGGCGAAGAACTTGATCTAAAGCAAAAGCCTTTTGCGTTAGTCACCGATATTGTCGGGATTGACCGGCACTGGATTACCTTGTCCGGCCAGGCCAATCATGCCGGGACTACCCGTATGGACCGGCGCCGGGACGCGCTGGTGGCTGCCGCCTGTTTGATTCAGCAGGTATATGAAGCGGCAATCGCTTCGAATGGCGGTTATGTGGCCACCATCGGTACGCTGACGGTGAGTCCCGGGGCCACCAACGTTATTCCGGGGGTAGTTAAGCTTAGAGTGGAAACCCGCGCGGCGGATAATGGCCGGCTGGAAGCGGCCCATACTCATTTGGCGGCACTGCTGGAAGCGGTAGGAAGACGCTACGGGGTCAAGGGAGTGATCAGCAAGCGCCATACCACACCGGCGATGCAGCTGCCGGAGGGTGTATTACAGGAGCTGCGGCTGGCTGTGGCGGCTGCCGGTTTTCCTCCGGCCGAGGAAATGCCAAGCTGGGCGGGACACGATGCGAAAATTTTGGCAGAGCACATTCCCAGCGGTATGATTTTTGTCCCCAGTATCAAGGGGATCAGCCATGCCCGGGAGGAAGAGACCTATTGGGAAGCGGCGGCTCAGGGAATTGAGGTATTGAACCAGGCGCTCAAACGATTGGCTTGCCAACGGGAGACGCTGGGGACAGGAGGCAAGTGAGACGATGAAAACGTTGGTTCGTGGTAAATATGTGATCACCGATGCGGCGGCCCGGGAAACCGGCATCATCGAAGACGGAGCCGTGCTGGTGGAAGGGAAATACGTACGGGCGACAGGCCGGTTTGCAGAGCTGCGGCAACTGCATCCGGAGGCTGCTGTGGTGGGCGATGGGCAGCAGTTGGTGCTGCCGGGGCTGATCGATGCCCATAGTCATGGCCGAGGGCTAAGTCCCCTGCAAAAGGGCGTGCCTAACGACTTTCTGGAAAATAACCTGTTTGACTGGGCCTTTATGCCTGTGCTCGACCCGGAATTGATTACCGCTTTGTGTGCTGTGCGGCATATCCGCAACGGATCTACCCTGATTCATAATAATGCCTTTGATACTACGGGATCTGGCGCGGCTGACCAGGCGGCAACGACGATCAAAGCATATCTGGCTACCGGTATCCGTCTGGCCTATTCTCCCGGTGTCAGAAATATAGACCGGCTTGTTTTGGATACGGACGGTTTTTTAGCGACACTGCCGGCGGAGCTGCGGGCTGTGGCAGAACCTTTGGCCCGGACGGACAGTAAACTAATAGAGGAAGAATATTTTGCCCTGTTTACCGAGCTATACCGTACCTATCAGTCGGAGGATACCCGTATTTTTCTAAGCCCCAGCTGGGCTCAGGCCTGTACGGCGGAGTTTTTGATTCGGGCGAAAGCAGAGGCAGACCGGCTGGGGAAAATTCCGATTCACATGCATTGCCTGCAAACCCCGGTTCAAAAGGCTTTTTCCCTGCGAAAATACGGTAAAACAGCAATTGCATATCTGGCGGACCTGGGACTGCTGGATGAAAACACCGTACTGGCTCACTCCATCTGGGTTACCCAAGAGGATATCCGGCTCATGGCTGAGCACAATGTGGCTGTTACCTCCCATCCCAGTTGCAATCTGGGAATGAGAAACGGGATCACGCCGGTGTATGAACTGCTGCGGCAGGGCATCCGGGTAGCTGTCGGCATGGATGATAAAACCATTAATGATGATGAAGATATCATCATGGAGCTGCGCATGATGCACAAGCTTCACCGGGTTCCCGGTTACCGCCTGGATACGCCGGCTCTGGATGCGTTTACCGTGCTGGAAATGGCGACAGGCCACGCCGCTTCGATGGTTGGTTTCGCCGGAAAGACCGGGGCTTTGCGGCCGGGGCTGCTGGCTGATCTGATTGTCGTCGATCTTGACCGAATGCTCAATTCGCCGTGGATGTCGGACCAAACAGGCATTGCCGATATCTTCATTCACCGGGCGCTGGGAACGGATGTGGCCAGTGTCATGATCGGCGGCCATCTGGTGATGGAAGACCGGAAGATCACGACGCTCGATGAAGAAGCCCTTTACCGGGAAGTGCGCAAAGCGGCGGACAAGGGGATTACGCCCGCCATGCGCCGTCAGGCGGAGACTTTGCAGCAACTGAAACCGTATTGTCAAAGCTGGTATAATGCCTGGCTGGAACCCGAGCAGCACGCCTTTTATCAGGTGAACAGCCGGCGTTAAATCAGGGGATAGACATTGGTTCATGTATTTGTTATGAGGGAAGGGAAGAGTATGAGCTGTCGGGCAACTAATGAAACTAATAAAATCGTACTGGACGGAAATTCGCTATCCTTTGCACAGGTGGTTGAATTTCTGGAGGACCCGTCCATACAGGTGCAGCTAGGGGATGCCGCGCGACAGCAGGTGGATGCGTCAAGAAAACAACTGGAAGCCTGGCTGAAGAGCGAGAACCGGGTGGTCTACGGGCTGAACACCGGTTTGGGAAAACTGAAGGATTGCGTGGTCAGTGAAAAGGATCAGGCCGAATTTCAAAAGAATATCTTATATTCTCATGCAGTGGGGCTTGGCGCACCGTTTGACAGTCAAATTGCCCGTCTGGCCATGCTGTTTAGGGCCAATGTCCTATCTCGCGGCCATTCCGGGGTAAGACCGGAATTGATTGACCGCCTTCTGCTGCTGCTCAATGCCGGTATCATCCCGCAAATGCCGCAGATCGGCTCACTGGGCGTCGGCGATTTGCAGCCTATGGCACATCTGGGACTGTGCCTGGCCGGCTATCCGGAAGGGCGTGTAGTGTATCAGGGACAGGTGGAAACCGCCGATACGGCTCTAGCTAAGGCCGGGATCAGTCCGGTGGAGTTTTCGCTGGCGGCCCGGGAGGCGCTGGCCCTGATGAGTGGCAGTACGGTTATGCTGGCAGCGGCTGTACATTGCTACTATGTGGCGTCCAAGCGGATCGTGGCGGCTGAGGCGGCCTTGGCCCTCAGCCTGGAGGCCATACGCGGCGAACGGCAGGCTTTTGATTTTCGTATTCATGCCGCCAGAGGGATTGCGGAGCAGGTGGAAACAGCAAAAAATATTTGTGCCTTGACGGCGGGCAGCTCCTGGATGTCTGAGGCAGGCCGGCAAAGGCTGGGCGAAAACCAGCCCCGGGTGCAGGATGCCGTCAGCTTTCGGTCCAGTGCGCAGGTACATGGCGCTGTACGGGATGTCCTGCAATATATTGAAACCATTTTAGAACGGGAACTGAACGCCTCCACCGATAACCCTTTGCTATTCGAATCGGACCAGGGCTATGAAAGCATGAGCGGCGGCAATTTCCACGGGGCGCTGCTGGCGTACGCCATGGATTTTCTGGCCATTGTATTTACCGATTTGGCCGTATTGTCTGAACGGCGTTCAGCCCGCCTGCTTGACCCGGTCATGAGTTATGGTTTGCCGTCCAATCTGGCCGGCGGCCAGGTTGGGCTTAATACAGGCTTTGCCCTGGTGCAGGCCGATGCGGCGGCTTTAATCGGTGAGATGCGAATCCTGGCGGCGCCGGCCAGCATTGGGTCGGTCCCCAGTAAGAGCAATCAGGAAGATCACAACAGTATGGGCATGGGCGCTGTACGCAAGGCCATGCTGGTTCTGGAGCATCTTAATAAGGTCCTGGCAGTGGAAATGCTGTGTGCGGCTCAGGCAATTGAACTGATTGCCGGCAATATGCAGGGCCTTTCACTGGGAATAGGCACGCAGGCCATTTATGGCTGCCTGCGCCAGCATACTCAGGGTATGCAGAACGACCGGTATATCCGGGAGGATTTATACCGGGTCATTGAATTGATTGACCAATCCGAATTTATTCGTATAATTAAGTTATATGAAGCGCAAGGGTGTACGATAGCGGAAACGGCGGCCGGCATCGGATGAGCGTAACGCTCCTGCCGGAGTTTGCCGAAGATAACAGTCTTTAGATGGGAAGATTCATCATGGGAGAAGCACAAACATTAGCCAAAGCACTGGATATTTTATTTGCCATCGCGGCTACGGGGACACAACTGTCGGTAAGCGAGATTGCCAGCCAGGTGAACATTCCCGAGAGCACGGCCTACCGGCTGCTGCGAACGCTGGAACAGAACGGGATCGTAGAGCGCAAAATAAAAGGGAAAATCAGCCTTGGTTTTCGCATTTTGGATTTGGCGCGCTGCCTGTATCAGGAGATGGACCGGGAACTGTTCATTATTGCCCGCCCGATTATGGAAGGTCTGACTGAAGAGTGTGGCGAGACTTCGGTCTTAATGGTGCGCAGCGGCATCCATGCTGTTTGTATTCAGTCGGTGGAAAGCCAGCGGGCCATTCGCTTTTCTCTGCCGAACGGCCGGATTCTACCCTTGCATGTCAGTGCTTCCGGTAAAGTCATTTTGGCGTTTGAGGATAAAACAGTGATTGAACAGGTGCTTGCACATATCGGTGACCCCGGGCCTGTTGCCCGCGATTTGGCGACCATAAGGCAGGAAGGGTGCAGTATAACCGTTGCGGAAATTGATCAGGATGTGATGGGCATCGGCGTTCCCGTCTATGACGCCTATGGGCGGATTATGGCCAGCCTGACCATTGCCGGGCCGGTGGAACGCATGCAAAAGCAAGACCTGGCGGCGCTGGCGCAGACCGTCCGGCAGGCAGCCGGACAAATTTCGGGACGTCTCCAGCACAAGGAGCCGAGGCAGTAAATGCAGATAAAGGAGAAGATTTGGCTATGAAATATGATTTTGATACCGTAATTGACAGGACCAATAATTTTGCCGCTAAATATGATGAAATAGGCTTAAAATTCGGCCGGGAGGATTTGGTCCCCCTGTGGGTGGCCGATATGGACTTTCGCACGGCCGAACCGATTATAGAAGCCATCCGGCAGCGGGCTGAGCAGGGCATCTTTGGCTATACGTCGCGTCCTAAATCTTACTTTGCGGCAGCCAGCGAGTGGCTTAGCCGGCGCCATGGCTGGGCGGCCGATCCAAGTCTGATGCTACATAGCCCCGGTGTGGTTCCTTCGTTAAGTATGATGATTCAACATTTTACCGAACCGGGAGATAAGATCATTATTCAGTCGCCGGTATACTATCCGTTCTTTGACGTGGTGCGCAGCCATGGCCGGCAGCTATTGGAGAATCCCTTGAAAAATGTGAATGGCCGGTATGAGATGGATTATGATCACTTGGCAGAGCTTGCCGCTCAGGGTGCGAAATATCTGCTTTTGTGCAGTCCCCACAATCCGGTGGGGCGTGTCTGGCACAAGGACGAGCTGGTCCGGCTGGGCCAGATCTGCCTGCGCCACGGCGTTACCGTTATTGCCGATGAAATCCACTCTGATCTGGTCTATTCCGCACATAAACATATCCCCTTTGCCAGCATCTCGGAGGAATTCGGGCAGAATACCATTACCTGCATTGCGCCGAGTAAAACTTTCAATCTGGCCGGCCTGCAGGCTTCCATTGTCATTTTCCCCAACCGCGAATACAAAGCCCGGTTTGATGCGATTTTAGGAAACCTGGACATCCGCCGCAACAATTGCTTCAGCCTGGTGGCGGTGGAAGCGGCCTACCGTCAGGGCGAGGAGTGGCTGGAGCAGGTCAATGCCTATATTAAGGATAACTTTGCCTATATCGGCGATTTCTGCCGGACCCATATTCCCGAAATCAAACCTAATGAACCGGAAGGAACGTACCTGGTCTGGCTGGATTGTCGCGAACTGGGTTTGAACCGTACCGAACTGCACGACTTTATGCTGAACGAGGCCAAGCTGGCTTTGGACGACGGCTTCTGGTTCAGTGAGCAGGCCGACGGTTATATGCGCCTCAACGCCGCCTGCCCGCGCAGTATTTTGACCAAGGCGCTGACCCAGCTCAAACAGGCGGTTGCCGCACGCCGGGGCAAGGACTGAGTCCTTACCGGCCGGTGGCCAAGGGAATTTTGCTTTTTCCTCCCCTCATGGTGTGGTATAATTACTTATGGATAGTAATTATTTGCAATTGGAGGTCAGAGCCATGAGTCAGGAACTATGGAAAGAAGTGGAGCAATTGCAAGAAAAATTGCATGATACTATCAGCAAAAAAGGCGTAGGATCACCGGAAGCCATCCGGGTTATGCAAGCGTTTCGGGAAAAAATGGACGAATATAAACGATGTACGAAGAAACCGCTAGAGCCATAAGGCTCTTTTTTCTTACCGTGCCAATACCTGCCGCAGCCGGGATTTAAAAAAAGAGAGAACAGGAGACTGCCAGTATGAACCATATAATACGACTGCCGCAATTGGACTGCCTATTCCCCGGCCCGGCACCGGACCGGGAGGTCCTGCTGGCAGCCGGCGGCCGGGCGCCGCAGCCGGTCTGGCTGAAGGAGGCCGCTGCCGGCCGCGCCGTCTGGTGCGTCGACCACGGCATTGACTGCTGCCAACGCAGCCGGATTGTCCCTGAACGGGTGATTGGCGACGGCGACAGCGCCAGCGGGGCCGGTTGGGCCTGGGGACGGCAACTGGGTGTGCCGATGGAGGAATATCCGGCCGAAAAAAATCTTACCGACCTGCAGCTTGCCCTGCAAACCGCCGGCACGGTATACCGCCAGGCAGCTGTGGTGGTTACCGGCGTCTGGGGCGGACGGTTTGATCATGCCTTTAGCAATATCTATTCACTGACAGGCCGCGCCGCCTTAGGCCTTTCCCGCTGTTTGGCCGCCGATCAGACGGAAGTGCTCCTCCTGCTGCAAGGCGAAGACGCGGTCCGGCTTACCTGGCGCGCTGCGCCTGAGGTTATATCACTCCTGCCCTTGTCCGGCACCTGCAGCGGCGTGAGCATCCAGGGCGTCCACTGGCCGCTGGACAGGGTGGAACTGCTGAGCACCCTGCCTTATGCCGTCAGCAACCGCCCGGCCGCGGCCGAGGTCAGCGTGGCCCTGAACGGCGGCAGTCTGGGGGTCTACCTGTGCTGGCAGAGCGCTCATGTAGCGGCGGACAGTTGACAAGACAGATGGTGCGCTATAGAATAATAACCATAAAAAGAGCATAACACTGTGCTAGGGGTGCCAGGTGCGGAGCACTGGGCTGAGAAATGATCTAATCATTAACCCTTCACCTGATCTGGGTCATGCCAGCGTAGGGAAGCGAAACGTTTTTTAACCGCATTCCTCGGGAATGCGGTTTTTTGCATAGCTGATATGATTACATAGGAGATGAGAAAGATGGAAGAGACAACCTGGTTAAACGCTATCTGGCTGCTTTCCGAAAACCCGGCCAGCCTATTCGCCCTGATCGGAATGGTGGCGCTGCTGGCAGCGTTTGCCTATATAAAAAAAATCACTATCCATACCCGGCTGCTGGTTCATATCGGTCTGGCGCTGGCCCTGACGGTGGTGCTGCACACCTTCCGGCTGTATCATATGCCTCAGGGCGGCAGTGTCACGCTGGGAGCCATGCTGCCGCTCCTGCTGCTGTCCTTCCGCTACGGGCCGGTGGTGGGCTATCTGGCAGGTTTTGTCTACGGGCTGCTTAACCTGCTGCAGGACCCTTATATTTTGCATCCTGTCCAGGTGCTGTTCGATTACCCCCTGCCGTACATGGCCATGGGCTTGGCCGGCTTTTTTCGGGACCGGCCGTTCTTAGGCGCGACGGTTGCCGTAGTCGGCCGGTTTATCTGTCATTTTATATCGGGCGTTGTTTTTTTCGCCAGCTATGCGCCGGAGGGGGTATCTCCCTATTGGTATTCCCTGGTGTTTAACGGCAGCTACCTGCTGCCGGAGCTGATCATTTGCCTGGTTATTCTTAAAGTACTGCCGGTTGGCAGAGTGCTGCAGACCATCCAAAAATAACCGGCCTTTTCCAGTGCCTGCTTTTCATATTTTTGTGACGGCGGGGCAAACTAACAGCGTAATTCAATCGGGAAGGAGTAGCGCTATGAAAAAGAGAAGACCTGCTTACGCGCCCAATGAACGGGGCTATTTTGAACCGGTTCGCCGCAAGGTATATTCGTCGAAACATGTCCGGATCTTTCCCGACCCGATTGCCGACGATATTGTGGCCAACAATATTTCCAATGTAGAATTTGACTATACCTATGACCGGGGAGAGCTGATCTGACAGCTCTCCCTTTTTTGTTTCGTCGCTGGCCTTGATCAGCAGCCGGCGGCGCCAGTGGAAAAAAAGGACGTCCTGACGGGCGCCCTGGTGTATAAAATCAGAAGGCAAAATTGCCGTTTTTAAAAACAGGAATTTGCTGTCCCTGCCGGGTGGTGCCGAGGATTTCCAGATCGGCGGTGCCGAGCATAAAATCCTCGTGGACCAGTGAATCGTTTACGCCTTTTTGCGCCAGTTCTTCCGCCGTGTAGTTCTCACTGTTGGCGAGGCAGACCGGATAGGCCTTGCCGAAGGCTAAATGGCAGGAGGCGTTTTCATCGAATAGGGTGTTGTAAAACAAAATGTTGGCATTAGAGATAGGAGAGTCGAAGGGTACCAGCGCCACTTCACCCAGATAGCTGGCTCCCTCGTCGGTTTCCAGCAGGTGTTTCAGGCTCTCGTAGCCTGTTTTGGCTGTGAAATCGACAATTTTGCCGTCAGTGAAGGTCAGCATGAAGCCGTCGATCAGATTGCCGTTGTAGTTAAGCGGCTTGGAGCTGACGACCTTGCCATTGACGCCTGTCCGTTGAGGCAGGGTGAAGACTTCCTCGGTCGGCATGTTGGCGATGAATTCCCGTCCGTCCGGCGTGTGCTCGGAGCCGCCCAGCCAGATATGGCCTTCCGGCAGCTCGACAGTCAGGTCGGTACCCAGCGAATTTTTATAATGAAGCGTTTTAAAGTTGTGGCCGTTTAGGAAATCCAGCCGCTGCTGCAGGTTTTGCTTGTGGCTGTTCCAGGCGGCCACCGGATCGGGTGTATCCACCCGCACGACCTGGCAGATCAGTTCCCAGAGTCTGGCAATGGCCGCTTCCTCCGACAGGTCCGGGAATACCTTTTTGGCCCAGGCCGCGGTGGGAACGGATACGACGCACCAGGTGTTCTGGTTGCTCATCAGACGCTCCCGGTACTCGCGCAGCGCTGTGCTGCCGGCCTTCTGGGCCTTGGCGATGCGGCCCGGTTCAATGTCCTTCAGCAGCTCGGGATCGGAGGCGGCAATACTGACGAAAGCAGCCCCCTGTCGCACATAGGTCATATACAGCTCTTTTTGCCAGTCGGGATATTCGCTGAATACCTCTTCCGGCGCATGGGTGTAGCGGATTTTGGTGAATAATTCGTCGCGCCAGACGATGACCACATCCCGGGCACCTTCCTTGTAGGCGGTTTCCGCCAGAGCCCGGCTAAAGGGCGCGCTTTCAATGGGGGAATTGATAACCAGCGTCTGGTTTTTCTCTAAGTTAATACCGGTTTTTACAATCAAACGGGCATATTTTTCAAGCAATTGCGTATTCATGGACAGTCTCCCTTCTGGTGGTTTACACGTCAGGATATGCAGCGCCGGCCGCTTATGTGCCGGATGAAAACGAGCCGTGACAGCTAACTTTTGGTGGCGGCCGCTTCTTCCCGCAGCGCCCGTTTTAACAGCTTGCCCGTCGGAGTTTTCGGCAGGGCGTCAACCACGACAATGTCACGGGGCTGCTTATACGGTGCCAGCCGGGCCTGCAGAAATTCCTTCACGGCCCGTTTGTTAAAGGACGCTCCCTCCCGCATGACCAAATAGGCGCGGATAGCCTGTCCCCGCAGGCTGTCGGGTACGCCGATGACGGCCGCCTCCACCACGCCGGGATAGGTATAGAGCAGTTCTTCGATTTCGCGGGGATAGACATTTTCGCCGCTGCTGATAATCATGTCTTTCAGGCGATCGACAATGAAAAAGTAGCCATCTTCATCCCGGTAGGCAATATCACCGGTGTGAAGCCAGCCGTCCCGCAGTGACTGGGCCGTCTGTTCCGGCAGATTCCAGTAGCCCTGCATGACAATCGGGCCTCGTACAACCAGTTCGCCGATTTCCCCTGTGCCCAACTGTTGACCGTCCTCAGTTACAATGGCGACAGTGATGCCCGGCAGAGCTTTGCCGATGGAGCCGTATTTTCTCTTTTCCGGCAGGTTGAAGGTGACTACCGGTGAGGCTTCCGACAGACCGTAGCCTTCGATAATCGGCGTACCGTAAATGCTTTCGAACTGTTTGGCCACTTCCACCGGCAGCGAGGCGCCGCCGGAAACGAAGATGCGGACGGAGCGCAAGGCGTCGGGCTGGGCCAGACGGGACAGCAGGTTGTACATCGGCGGGACGCCGTACATGACCGTAACCCGGTGCTCCTTGATGACTGCCGCCGTTTCCTTGGGAGCGAAGGTTTCCAGTACGGTAATGCCAGCCCCGAGCCAAAGCGCGTTTAAGATAGCGCAGGTCCAGGCAAAGCAGTGATACATAGGCAGTACGCAGAGGACATTGTCCCGGCGCTCCACCGGCAGCATATGGCTGAACGCCTGGGCGTCGACAACCAGGTTTTCGTGAGTGAGGACCGCTCCCTTGGGATGGCCGGTGGTGCCTGAGGTATAGATAATCACGCAGGGCTGCTGCTCGTCAAACTCGGCCGGCAGTGGTGGCGCCGGCGGATAGGTTTCCTGGCTCAGCGCCTGTTTAATCGTGGCAAAGGTAAGCTGGCTGAGTTCCTGGCGTCCGTAATTTGCCAGTTCATCGGTCAGGTCCAGCGTCGCCGCCGTCACCAGATGGTGGATGCCGGCGTCGTGAAGGATATAGGCTGTTTCGCGGGCGGTCAGTTGAAAATTAATGGGAACAACAGTGGCACCCAGGCTGGCCAGCGCCAGGTAGGTACAGACAAATTCAATGGAATTTTTGGCGAACAGTCCGACATGATCGCCGGTCTTGATGCCGCAAGCGAAAAAATAATCCCGGTAGTGGTCAACCTCTTGTGCCAATTCCCCATAGGTCATTTGCCGGGGATAATAAAAAACGGGGTCGTTCTTTGTTCCTTGCCCGATTAATTCATGAACAAGCAATACTACTCCTCCCTCCGGGGCTGTCAAGTTGATATTTTCTATCCGCATTGTAGCGCAAAACGGGCAGGGTGTCTATGCAGTTTTTGACAATCAGCGGCGAAAACCACTATTTCTTTTTATTAGCTTTTAAAGCTTGCCCGGTTTTTATGCGCAAAAAATCCTCTTGTCGACAGACGAAACTGTCCGGCAAGAGGATTGATTTACTACAGCTTGAACCTAAGAATGCACTGTTTCAACTCTTCCGTCATATCCGATACGATGCTCAGGGAGGAAAGAATTTCTTCCATACTGGCGCTCTGCTCCTCAATGGCGGCGGCCACTTCACTGCTGCCGTCGGCAGAGCTTTTGGCGATCTGTAGGATATTTTGGCTGGTTTCTTCCACCTGGGCAATGTCCTTGGCGATATCTTCGATTTCCCGGTTGATGTTTTTGACCTGGGTGTCGGCATTTTCGCTGGTGGTCACAATATTATGGAAGGAAAGGATGGCTTCTTCGGCCAGATGCAGGCCTTCCTTCACTTCCTCGACGCCGGTGGTCATGCTGGTGGCAACCGAGTGGGAACGGGTCTGAATGTCCTGCAGCATTTTAGTAATATCCTTGGCAGCTTCAGCCGTATTGGATGAGAGCTTCCTGATTTCATCGGCCACGACGGTAAAGCCCCGGCCATACTCTCCGGCCCTGGCGGCTTCAATGGAAGCATTGAGCGACAGCAGGTTGGTCTGGGAGGCCAGGCTGGTGATGCTGTCAAGAACCTGCCGGATATCCTGGGAACGGGCTTGCAAATGGTCGGTGATTTCTTTGGCATCGACAATCTTTTGCTGGATGACGTCCATCTGGCTTTGCAGAGAATTCATCTTTTCCTTGCCGGCGTTGGCCGCTTCGGCAGCCTGACCGGTAGCCGCCGTGACGGAGCCGGCATTTTCGGCGATGGTTTTGTTGCGCTCGTAGAGCTGGGTAATGATGTCGGCGGCCTGCTCCGAGGCCTGAAACTGCCGGCCCGTTCCGTCCGATACTTGCTGAATGGACGATGCGATCTGCTCAATAGCCCGGGAGTTTTGCTGCATAGCCGTTTTCAGGGTGCCCACCGACTGGGCTACCTGTGTGCTGGTACCGTTGATTTTTCCGATCAGTTGTCGGAGCGTTTCAGACATTTGATTGAAGGCTTCGGCCAGCAAGGCAAGATCGTCCCGGGATTTTACCCTGATTTTTTCGGTTTGCAGGTTGCCGCCGGCAATCTGCTGGGCATAGCGGGCCATTTGACTGAGATGGTTGGCGATCTGATTGGAGAATCGTCCGGCACCGGCCGTGCTGGCTGCAGCCACCAGAAGCAGCAGGGCCACGCTGATCAGGCTGGTCAGCCGGGCCTCGCGATCCAGTTTTTCCTTCATAGATTTGTCATGACTTAGCTCGGTGGCAATTAGCTCATCAGTGCCTGTTTTAAGAAAATTAGTCGCTTTGACCAGCTCTTCCTTGGCGGCGATGGCCTGGGTCAACTGCCCCGCTTCGGTAAAGCTGATCAGCGCAGTCAACCGTTCGTTGTAATTGGCGGTCAGCGCTTTTACCGAACCCAGTTTGGATTGGCTTTCCTGATCATTCACCGTTGCTTCGAGATAAGTCAGATGCCGTGCTATTTCGTCCATTTGGGCGGTAATAGCTTCCCGGTCTTCCTGTTTTTTCAGGGTAAGAAACTGAGTGGCGCTGTCTTCGGTCGCTTTGGCCTTGTTGTAAATTTCATTGCTTTCGATAGTAATCTGGATCATGGTATTCAGCTTGTCCATGGATGAAAATAACAGATAAAAGGTAAATAGACTGATGGCGCTTATAATAGCAGAAACCGTAATCAGACCGGCAATAAACTTGGTTTTTAACGAACAGTTGCCAAGCCTGTCCATGAACGGCTGAACCCCATTTAGCCTGGTTTGGCCCATAAGATAAGTCACCTCCTAAAAATAGTTTATAAACAATTTAATAAAGTTGTAATTCGCTGAAAGTTCCAAATATTCCTGCGTGACCAGAAAAAATTTCCAGCTTATTTAGCTGGAAGAATTGGCCGGGAAACTGCCCGTAAAGGACAAGATCTGTGGTATAATGGAAAAGAATAGGAGCGAAGGATATGCATTGGCTGGAAGCGGTTAGGAAGTATCATCCCTATAACGAACAGGAAGCAAAGGATAAGGAACTTTTTTTATGCTATGCCACCCGGTTCGACGATATATTGACCAGGGATAACGAGTTGCTTCATGTCACGGCTTCGGCCTGCGTGATCAATCCGGCCCGGGATAAAATGCTGATGGTGCATCACAATATATATAAGTCCTGGTCCTGGACAGGCGGGCATGCCGATGGCGAAAGTGATCTCTTGCAGGTCGCCTGCCGGGAAGTACAGGAAGAGACCGGTGTCAAAGTGATCCGCCCGGTTATTCCCGGCGTATTTTCTCTCGATCTGCTCCCGGTGCTGGCTCATTACCGGCGGGGACGCTATGTGGCTCCACATCTTCACCTCTCACTGGCCTATCTGCTGGAAGTGACGGAAGATCAGGCGCTGGTTGTGAAGCAGGATGAAAATAGCGCGGTCCGTTGGATACCGCTGGCCGAGATTGGCGGTTGTACCGGGGAGCCGCATATGAAAAAGGTCTATACGAAACTGATGGAGAAGGTGAAAGCCCTGGCCGACGGTTAGGCCGGGTGGTTGCTTATCGGTAAATCCGGGTAGATACATGGTCTGGTTTTCAAACGGTATAGCTGCTATACCGGGGTGTGGTACAGGCGTTAAGGTTGCCCGCACGGGTTCCTTATCTTCTGTGGCACACCCTTTTCCGTTGTCGGATAATATAAAGCATGCTTATTTAAGGAGGAAAAAATGGCGAGAATACAACGCCTGGCAGGGCTTTTGCTGCTGCTGGTCTGCCTGCAAGGGAGTTTTTCCGCAGCGCAGGCGGCAGGGCTGCAGGATACAGATATTGACTATATTGGCGAATGGGAAGTGCAGGCAGGCTCGGACGGGGGCACGCTGCTGCTTTCGGACAGTCCTGAAATGGTGTCGCAGGACGGCATTCTCTATCAAGACAAGGTGGATGGAACGGTGCGGCTTTTTTACTATCATGTCAATGCGGCGCCAACAGCCAAACGGCTGGACGTTATCCTTGAAAATGACGGTCCCGAACCGGCTCATATCAGGGTACAGCAATACGGACGGAGTGATCCCGGCTTTAGCTGGATGACGGTCGGCAAGGAAACGCTGCGGGCTTACCTGACCGGCAATCAGCCTTAT
This sequence comes from Propionispora hippei DSM 15287, assembly GCF_900141835.1. NCBI lineage: Bacteria > Bacillati > Bacillota > Negativicutes > Selenomonadales > Sporomusaceae > Propionispora > Propionispora hippei. The sequence continues at coordinate 83,127 of NZ_FQZD01000015.1, forward strand.
GAACTGACCATTCCGCCCCGCCAGAGCAGGAGCCTGTCACCGGATATTCATCAAACGGCTATTTTGACCAATATGCTGGCCCATGGCATTTATGATTTTGTAACCGATAAACCGGTCACCGTGCGGGTGCTGATGATGCCGCTGCTGGCGGACAGCGACCGGTTCTACCCGACAGCCAAGGTTCTGCCGGCAGATTCGGTTCATCTGCGGGGAACCTTCGCCGGGGCGAACCGGATGATTGTGCCGCTGCAGTCCTATAATCCGACAAAAGACGGAGCAGTAGCCATTACACTGGCCGATAACCAGTGGGACCGCTATGTACGGGGCACGGATGCCACCGATGGCTCGCCTGTCGTCAACTATGGCAACTACGGGATTGTTTATCAGATTCCGTTTCCCTCGAAAACCGGCAGTACCTTTGCCGCCTATCTGGCGCCACGGGGCGGGGAATATGCCGGCGCCGTTGGCATCCAGTCGCCGGATGTATACTGGAGCCCTGTGGCAACACCGCGGGGCCAGCTCAGCTTCGGTCTTAATGCCAGGCGGGATTTTACCTTCCTGGGGAACTTTGACGGCGGTGTGCCGCTGACTTTTACCTTTAGCCCGCCTGGTGGGTCCAACCTGCCGGTGCGCCTTGTTTTCCTGCCCCAGTCCTAATTCATTTGACCGGTCTGGCACAGAGGAATTTGCGGAAACAGGTTGAATGTTTATACATACAAATGAATTGATGCACCGGCTTCTAACAGCTTGGGCAAGCTTTGAGACGCCGGTGAAGAAGGAGGGGAGACAGCATGATGCGATTTTGTCCGGCCTGCGGCGGTCGTTTACCCCAGGGGGAAGGTATTCGGTTTTGCGTGCATTGCGGTCAGAAGCTGGCAGGACTGATACCGGAGGGAGATGAATTTCTGGCGGCTGCCGCCGAGCCGGTAGTTGGTGTCGTCTTACCCTCTGTAGCTGACGATACGACGTTGGCGGATGCTGCTCCCCGGCGCCTGCCGGTTCAGCCCGGCCGGGCAGTGAGGCCCAGGCGGATTGCAGTAGTTGACAAACCGGCCGGACCGGTAATAACAGAAAACCGGCGTGCTGCGCCTGCCGCTGGACCGGGGACGACCGCTGAACAATACAGCGTAGTGCTTAAAACGATTGCCGACAAGGAGCGACTGATCGGACGACTGAGCCAGGTATTGAACCGGGGTACAACGGCTACGCGCATGGCCGTCGAACTGGTACCGGGTGTGATTGTCTATAAAAACAGCGCGGCTGATATACGTCCTGTTCTGGACATCCTGAACGGGGAAGGCCTGTATTATACTGTCATCCGGGGCGATTTTGACATGAAACTGTCACTGCACGAACGGATACCGGACTTTGCCCGGCTGGACGGCGCCCTGCAGCAATTGCTGGCTCAGGTCCCGGCCGGACTGTGGCTGGGAGAAACGGTACAGCTTGTCTGCGATGAAGTGCTGTGGGAAAACGGCAGTCATGTTCTGGTCGTTACCGACCAGGCACTCTATATGATCAACCAGCCGGAACTTGACCAACCGCCTGCCTGGCGGATTATCCCTTACACCCAATTGGCCAACGTGGCGCTGCACGCCGAAGACGAAGAACTGGAATGCCTGTTTAAAGAATACGGTCGGGAAGAATGCCTGCACATCCAGGATCAGGCGGATTTAATCCAGGTATACCGGTACCTGAGCCAGGTGTTGGCGAGGTAGATGGCCGGTTTTGCTGGCCTGCGTATAGAAAAGCCCCCAGTTGATTTTGTCCTTTTATCGGCAATTGCTGTCCGATTACCGGGAACAGGTTTATGAACTGGTTACCTTCCTGATCAGACAGGCGGCCGCAACAAACAGCAGTCATTCGCAATCAATATAAAGCCGTTTGCTTCCAGGTGCGCCTATTGACTAAAATCGACAACAAAAAAGCAGCCGAGTGAACTGGCCCGGGAGCTTCTGCAGCAATATCCGCGCCGCCCGGCCTTCCGGGAGGAATGCAGCAGTATTTAGAGGCGTGAAGTTAAGGAATCACTGATTTATTCACACCGCGCGTCCTGGTGGATCTTTTCCGTCTGGCTGCATTAGTAAAAACGTGGAAAAAAACAAACTCCCTGTCCCTTGCCTGCCTTTTGGGCATCGTAATATTATTCAATATAGATATTTAGCATTTCTACAATATAGGCAAATTCACTTTCAGGAATTTCAATGCCGAATGCATTTTCGATTACTTTGTATTCGGCTTTTAGTGTATAAAAAATTGACTTTTTCTCCTTCTTCAAATCTTTCAATTTTATATATTCAAATTTTTCTTTAGAAATGATTCGCTCAATCATTCCCATATTGTGAAACATAAATTTGATTTTCAGTCCTCTGTCAGGTGTGATTGCAAGCTTCTTAATAAGTGAAATATATACATCATTGAGTAATTTATAGGCTTTAGTTGGATTTAAAAAAATAAGTACCTGCTCTAGCAGACGGAGCATTTTGTCATGGTCATAATCAAAACAATCCAATTCATTGCTTTCCGTTGTAGAAATGTATTCGCCTTCCGTTTCGATAGTGGAAGCGATGCTCATGCTTTGACCAATGAAGATACTGGATTTTTTTACTTCTTCGGCAAGTAGCTCCAAGGTCATATTCGGCATCATGGCTTTGCGAGCGGCTTCAATTACCATGGGGGTACTTACCATCTTTATTGTAGTTGACGGAATTCCTGTCTGCTTTGTAACTGATTCGGAAAAGGTTGTTAGGGAGCCCATGTCTACTAAAAACAATACACCTTTGGGCCTGCTTTCCCGGACCATGTCGATTGCTTTAGTTAATGTGTCAGTTGTTGTTTCCGTGAGCGGCATATCGATTGCTTTAACATGATCGGTACTAAGTAATTGATTTGCCACGCTGGACATGCTGCTAGCGGTGGAATCTCCATGCGTTATTACGATGACACTGATATAATCTTGCGTGTCATTATTTTTTAAAGCATGGAGAAACATAGCAATAAAAACAGCTTCTTCATTTGGAATTTTTATAAACAGTGCTTTCTCGAGCTTTTCTTTAATTTTTAATGACATTTCATATTCATCAGTGAGATGGGTATGATCAATGGGCAAGTTCGATCTATATTCATGAACTCCGGTTCTAATTCGTTCAGTGAGTGCTTCGATATGGAGTGCCAAGCTGTAAACTATTTTAGAGTCGATAGAAATACGCCAATCCTCCGCCACTTCAGCGAGGATTTCTTTAACAACGTTAACCAATTGTTTTTGAATAATTCTATATAACATGGATTCGCTTTCGCTGGGCGTGTTCACTGTTTTGGTATGAGGATGCTTATTAAAGTAGTTTTCTACTTGTGAATTAATATTTCTCTTAATGTCGGCAATTGATTTTCCTTCTTCAAAGTATTTCCTGGAGCTATTTAGCAGGCTTTCATAAAAATATTCTTCTGTTCGATAATCATCGTGGAGCAAAATTTTTTTTAACGGATTTTCATCTGCCGTCGTTTCGGCATTGAATGTCAAATCAACAACTGAGTTCAAATCAAAACTTTGGACAAGCTCTTCCCGTTTTTGATCTATGGTAAACATGCTTTCAGCAAAGCGATTTGCCAATTGAGACAGCTTGATGTAAATTTTACTTTTATTTTCAGCCAGATAGTCGACAAAAGCATTGGCACAGATGATTTGAATATCATTTTTTAGCTGTCCGATACTTCCCTTGCAGTCATATAATAAGAAAAACCTTAAAACTTCCGTCGATACTGTGACCGGAAGTTTTATTTTTTTTGATTCCTCGGTAAAAAAGGCGCAAATAAGCTGCATTCGTTCTTTCATTGGTCGTTCAGCCAGACTGGGGATTTTAATTATGCAGGGGATTCTACGCAAAAAAGTTGTCAACACGGATTTTTCAGGATTTTCTGTCGTTGCCAGGATGAAGAGGATATTGGCCTCATTTTGATTGTTCGATTCACCGAGCCGGCGGAACTTTCCCCGATCCATCAGGGAGAATAACATTTCCTGACCTTCCGGTGGAAGCCGATGCACTTCATCTAAAAATAGAATTCCCCCGTCGGCGGCATCAATTAAACCTAACTTTGTTTTGTCGGCACCGGTAAAAGCTCCCTTTATATGACCGAACAGGTAAGATAAGAGCAATTGAGAATTTCCGGCATAGTCGGCGCAGTTAAAAATAATGTAAGGTGCATTGGGTTTTAATTTTCCAATCTCCATGGAGTACCGGTACATGAGTTCGGCAAAGGTTGTTTTGCCGACACCGGTAGGCCCGATAAGAAAGGTATGCAGACCGCTGGGAGGGTAAACGATGGCAGCGATGGCCTGCTTCACCTGGTTTTTCAAGCTGCAATCTGCGCCAATAATATTGTCAAAAATCTTTTTGGCCGATTCAGTTTTGCTTTCGTTTATTGTAGAGAATGCTGGAGAGAGCGGCGCTTTTTGTATTGGATCAGATAAAACTTTTTTATCCCCGTGTGAATGTAGAAATTGCAAGAAATTAATTCTGTTAGAGAATATGTATTGTGAAAATTGTATGGGAAAAAGTCGTTCGAGAACATTTTTTGAAAAGTATAATACCGGCTTGCCGGCCACTTTAATCACGGCAGTTGATTTTACCAGTTGATTTAACTCTCGGCTGACATTTGAGCGGTCAATATTCAATTGAGCCGAGAGCTCGCCGGCATGCAGTCCATATTCAAGAATTTGTGTGGGTTCTTGCAGCTCCTGCTTATTAAAAGTCTTATTCAGTACCTGATAAATTCGGTCCTTTCTCGTTAAAAGAGCTTCGTCTTGCACCGCGTTCACTCTCCATATTGCTAATTTTGCGCATATAGTTTCTGTCTTGGCTATGCCAACTTGCGCCGCAAGGCTTGAACAGCTTATGGCAAGTTTTTATACATAGTTCACTTTATATTATAACTGGAATGACATACTTGTGACACACTAAAATGACACAGATATGAAAATGAAATTTTTTTAAAATGACCGCCGGTAAGTCTTATTTGTTTTTTGACACACATAAATATGAAATCTTAAAAAACTACTGAAATAATGGGAAAAATGACGGTTTAGTTGACACACATGAAGCGTTTTATAATTGGCACGACATTTGCAATATGTTATGAGCGAAGCAATAACGTAGTAAGAAAATATAAAATAGATACTGAATTTTGGAGGTACAGAATGGTAGGTATATTGATTGCAACACATGGAGAGTTTGCCGCGGGAGTTTTGAATGCGGCTGAATTAATTCTTGGAAAGCAAAAAAAATGCAAGGCATTAAGCTTGTTCCAGGGAGATGACATCACCGCATTTGGCAAATTGATTTGCCGAAGTGTCGCAGAGCTAGATGATGGCGATGGCGTATTAATATTTACCGATTTATTTTTGGCGAGTCCATCTAATCAAGTGGCGGCCAACTATCCTCAATTAAAAGGACATAAATTTAAAACCATCACGGGTGTAAATCTTCCCATGCTGCTTGAAGCAATCGGACAGAGAAGCGCAGGAGAAGATCTGGAAGACACGGCAGCGGCTTCCATGCTTTCTGGTCAAAATGGAATTAGGGATTTACTCGTTGAGTTAAGCACAAATAAAGCCTGATAGGCCAGAAGGAGAAGAGGTAAATGGCAAAAGTAGTATTAGCCCGTATTGACGACAGATTGATTCATGGACAGGTAATGACGGCGTGGCTGCCCTATGTGGGAGCGAACCACATTGTAGTTATTGATGATGAAACGGCAGCTGATGATTTTGTGAAATCGATTATGCAAATGTCGGTTCCCAGAGAAATTAAACTGGATATTTACCATGGCGATGAAGCGGCAGCAGCAATTCAAAAAATGGATGATGATGAAAAGCTCATGCTTCTGGCGAAAATTCCGGAGAGTTTCTTATCTTTACTTGAAACGGGAGTTTCATTGGAACGGATAATCATTGGCGGCATGGGGGCCAATCCCCAACGATCGAAATTTTATAAAAATATTTCAGCTTCCGGTTTAGAAAAAGAAACATTCAAAAAAATTATGGCTCATGGTACAGAACTGGTTATTCATATCATTCCGGACCAGCAAGCCGTTGGTCTGGAAGAATATTTAAAATAAATGAGTATAAGTCAAAAGAAAGGAAGGCGATTGGAGCATTAATTATGCAGGTCATTTCAACCGAAGAAAAGTTTAGGAGGAGAAAAAATGGGGAAAAAGTTTAAGCTGCTGGCAGCACTTTCTCTGGTGTTGATGCTCATGGCACAATTGTTGACGGGTTGCGGCTCTACTGGTACTAAGGATGCAGCAACAGCGGACAAGAAACAAATAAAAGTTGGTTTTGCGCAAAAAACGTTAGAAAACGAATTCCAAAAAGCCTTAGCTGATGGTGTGGTGAAAGCCGGGGAAGCAAAGGGTTGGAAAGTAACGGTGCTGGATGCTAAAAATAGCATTGAAAACGAACAGAAAAACATGGAAACATTTGTTGCTCAAAAATATGATCTGATTTTTATTAATGTAGTTGATACAAAGGCGGCAACTGAAAGTATTAATGCAGCCGTAAAAGCGGGTATTCCCGTGATCGGAATAGATAGTCATGTTGATGAGGCTGCCAATGTCGTCACGGGGGTTTCGGCTCCTGACCTGGCTAATGGCAGAGTGGTTGGCTTATTTGCAGCAAAGCAATACGATAAAAGCGAAATGATTTCCGCCGCTTTATTAAGCGGTAATAAAGGAAATCCTGGCGGACAGGCAAGAAGAAAAGGTCTGTTTGCCGGGATCATTGAGGGAAGAACGGGATGCACAGAGAAAGAAGCCTGGGCATTGGCCGATAAATTTGAACAGGAATTGACTGATAATGGTAAAGCTGTTAACAATGAAGCGAAATTTGCAGTTGTAACGCAAGGCTGGGGTAACTGGACTGTAAATGGCGGACTCCCGGCGATGGAAGATATTTTGGTTGCTAATTCGAAAATTAATTGTGTACTCGGTGAAAATGACAGTATGTTGATTGGTGCTAAACAAGCGATTGACAATAGAAGTTTAACTGGGATTAAGATTTTTGCCGCAGCCGATGCGATGAAAGGCGCTTTAGAATTAATCAAAGGCGGTTCTGCTTATCAGGCTACCGGACTGAATAATCCTAAATTAGTCGGTGCTAAGGGTATTGATATAGCTGAGAAAGTGCTTGTTGAGCATGTTGATCCTAAGTCTTTTGGTAAAACCGTTACGACTGATCCAGTGTGTGTTACTGCTGAAAATGTTGATAAATTCTACGATCCCAATGCAATATTCTAAAAATAACTAACTTTTTGTTCCTACTCTGCTCAATAGCCATCAAGGCAGAGTAGGAACAAGTATATTGAATTGTAAGTAACTCTAGGGAGGGAGGCATAAATTTGGACGGGCAATATGTAGTGGAAATGGACGGTATATCAAAAACATTTGGCGGGATCAAAGCGGTAAGTAATATGCATTTACAACTCAAACGTGGCGAAATTCATGCTCTAATTGGGGAAAATGGTGCAGGCAAGTCCACCTTAATGAAGATATTATCCGGCGCGTACGCGAATGATACCGGAACTATAAAAATTGATGGCCAGATTATAAAGATAGGTTCGCCCCGCATGAGCCTGGAGCTTGGCATAGCTGTCATTTATCAGGAATTTATGCTGGTGCCGCATTTGACAGTAGCTGAAAATATTTTTATTGATAAACTTTCCGATAAAAGTGGTCTTGTTAATTGGAACAGACTTCGAGCTGAATCAAAAAAGCTCCTGGTAAAGCTGGGCTTCGGGGATATTGACCCGGATGATCGTATTTTGGATCTTTCTATAGCACATCAACAGATCGTGGAAATTTGCAAAGCTCTATCGAAAAATATAAAAGTGTTGGTTTTGGATGAGCCTTCGGCGGTATTGACTTTCAGTGAGATTGAAAAACTTTTTACGCTGTTAAGAGAATTGAAAAAGCAGGGAATTGCTATTGTGTACATTTCTCACCGGTTAGAGGAATTGTTTGCGTTATGCGATATTATCACCATCATGAAGGATGGTTGCTTTGCAGGAACTTTTAATGTACATGAGATTAATAAAACCGGCCTCATTGAAAAAATGGTGGGGCGGGAATTAAATACGCTCTTTCCTAAACGCAAGGTTAGCATTGGTGAGACTATGTTAGAAGTGAAGAATTTGTGCGCCGGACGGCAAGTGAACAATGTATCGTTTTGTGTAAAAAAAGGTGAAATTATTGGCTTTAGCGGCCTGGTTGGTGCCGGCAGGACAGAGACCATGCGAGTTATTTTTGGCGCGGATAAAAAAGAAAGCGGCAGTATTAACTATAAGGGAAAAGAAGTAAACTTTCTTTCTCCTTATGATGCGGTGAAAAATAAAATGGGGTTTTTACCTGAAGATAGAAAGCAGCAGGGAGTATTAGTCGCCCTGTCTATTCGGCTGAATACCACGTTGACTTCCCTGGCGAAGGTGTCAAGCAGCGGGGTGCTTAACCATAAAAAGGACACGAATTTTGCCACTAAGATTTTAAGTAATCTTAAGGCCAAATATAGTTCTATTAATGATAATGTCAATAGTTTAAGCGGGGGCAATCAGCAGAAAGTAGCACTGGCAAAATGGCTGGCCGCCGATTGTGAGCTAATTATCCTGGATGAACCAACACGGGGTGTAGACGTTGGTGCAAAGGCAGAAATATATAAGGCTATGAATGATCTCGCAGAAGCAGGTGTGTCCATTATTATGATTTCATCGGAAATGGAAGAAGTTATTAATATGAGTGATCGTGTATATGTGATGCGACAAGGGAGCATATCGGGAGAACTTGCTAAGTCCGAGTTGACAGAGGTCGAAATAATGAAGCTATGTGTGGGAGAGTGAGAAGATGCGACTTTTTGAAAAGGTTATAAATAAAAATACAGTGAATGTTCTTAAAATATATAATACCTATTTGATTTTATTGCTTTGTTTGGCGGCCTGCATATTGATTTCACCGGATTTTTTTACCGTAACGAATGCAATTAATATTGGCCGGCAATACGCCGGGGTGACTATTGTCAGTTTAGGTATGTTAATTGTAATTTTAACAGGAGGCATTGATCTTTCGGTGGGGATGATTGTCGCGTTAGGCAGCGTAACACTGGCCATTTGCTTAACTCACGGGCTAGGGATTTTTTTATCGGTGGTCCTCACCATTGCAGTAGGGTTGTTGTGTGGAACTATTTCAGGATTTTTTGTAGCAAAAATGAAAATGCCGTCGTTTGTTGTTACGTTAGCAATGATGACGATGGCTAATGGTGCCGCCTTTATGGCCTCAAACGGTTCGCCGATCAGGACACCGCAAAATACCATTGTACGGCTTGGCGACGGGACTGTAGGGGGGATTCCTTTACTGGTTATATTGGCAGCCTGCTTCGTATTAACATGCTTCTTTATCATCAATTATACGTCTTTTGGCAGACTTGTTCTTGCTATCGGCAGTAATGAAGTTGCTGTGCGTCTATCCGGTATAAGAGTCGATCGCTACAAGATGGCAGTATACTCAATTTCGGGGATGTGTGCCGCGGTAGGCGGCATTGTGGCTACCTCACGTACTGCTATTGGAACACCCTTATACGGTGCAGGCCTGGAATTAGATGCAATTGCAGCTTGTGTAATCGGTGGCGCCAGCCTCTCAGGCGGTGAAGGGTCCGCAGTTAAAACACTAGTTGGTGTCTTAATACTGGCATTAATCGGAAACATTATGAATTTGTTAGCAGTACCTTCTTATCCGCAGGCTATAATCAAAGGTATCATTATTATTGCGTCAACATTAATTCAGGTATTTACTGCTTCTAACAGGAAAGCTGTTTAATGTGATGGAACTCAAGTAATTTCCTGAAAGCTTGTTATTTGGCGAAAGGGAAAAAACGAGCCTAACATAAGAAGGAGAATAGGTAAATGGCAAAAGTAGTATTAGCTCGCATTGATGATCGATTGATTCATGGGCAGGTAATGACGGCCTGGTTACAATATGTTGGAGCAAATCACATTGTAATTATCGATGATGAAACGGCATCTGATGATTTTGTAAAATCAATTATTCAAATGTCGGTGCCAAGAGAAATCAGGCTGGATATTTATCATTGCAAGGAAGCAGCCGCAGAAATTCAAAAAATGAGTGATCATGAAAATCTCTTGCTTCTTGCAAAAAATCCGGAAAGTTTTTTGTTCTTAATTGAAACAGGACTTCCGCTGAAAAAAGTAATTATCGGCGGCATGGGCGCAAATCCCGAACGGACGAAATTATACAAAAATATTTCTGCTTCGGATATAGAAAGAGCAATGCTCAAAAAAATTATGGCTCATGGTGTAGAAGTGGTAATTCATATTATTCCTGACCAGAAGGCAGTTGGCGTGGAAGAATATTTGAAATAAGTATAATAGAGTAAAGGGGTCTTTAGGGTGTTAAAAGGAAAATCGATCGTTGTTACAGGTGGTGGGAGCGGACTTGGCGCAGCAGCGTCAAAAGCTTTTGCCAGAGAAGGCGCAAAGATTGCAGTGCTCGATCTTGATGAAGCAGCCGCAAAACATACGGCAAATGAAATCATGGCAGAAGGCGGCGAAGCAATTTTTCAAAAAGTAAATGTGGTGGATAAAAAATCGGTCTTTCTAGCTGGAGATATAATTGCTGAACAATTCGGCGGTATTGATGTTTGGATGAATTGTGCAGGAGTATCCAAAATATTACCGTTTCTTGATTGTACAGAAGAAATTTGGGATTTTATGCTTGATATCAATCTCAAAGGGGGATTTTTTTGTTGCCAAAGTGCTGTAACACACATGCTTAAAAGCAACGGTGGAGTTATTATTAACTTGTCATCTCAATCGGGGAAAAAGGCAGGCTCCCATTATCAGGCATATTGTGCCAGTAAATTCGGCGTTATCGGACTTACCCAATCTATTGCTTTGGAGTTTGCAAAACAGGGTATCCGTGCCAATGCCATCTGTCCGGGTGTTGTACAAACTCCCATGTGGGATAAACAAGTTCACGAGTATGCGAAAAAACGCAATCTGCAGCCTGAAGAAGTTATGCCTTATTTCTGCAAAACAATTCCGATGGGACGTGTTGCCAGCTATAAGAACTTTACCGATATGGCAATCTTTCTTGCTAGTGATAAATCCGAATATATGACAGGTCAAGCGCTAAATCTGACAGGTGGTTCTATAATGTTTTAATAAAAAGGGGAAAGAGGATATGTCAATTGATGTTTTTCAGGCTATATTGATTGGGGTAGTTTATTATTTGGGCTTCAATGGAACGCCATGGTTGACAAATTTAGGAGCAACAATTGCCAATAGACCCTTAATTGCGGGCACCCTGGTGGGATATATCCTTGGCGATCCAGTCACGGGCTGCGTGATTGGGGCCGCAATTAACTTACCCTTTTTAGCTACCATTTCTGCCGGCGGTACTGTCCCCATGGATCCGGGGTTAGCTGGAACAATTGGGACGGCCCTGGCCCTGGCAGCAGGAGCAACACCGCAGGTAGCAGTCGTTTTAGCTGTCATTGTCGGCTTTTTCGGATCCAAATTGTTTGCGCTTAGAATGACCGTGGACATAAAATTTCTTCATATGGCCGATAAGGCTGCTGCAGAAGGCGACTATCGTAAATTAGTGTTTCTTAATATTGTACCACCGCAATTATTCCTGGCTTTTATCACGGTCATACCTGTAGCCTTAGTCGTATATTTCGGAGCAGATATCATGACTATGGCGGTTAAATCGCTCAGTGCAACGCCACTCCATGTTCTGACGGTTATTGGTGGTATCTTGCCTGCATTTGGCATTGCGATGAATTTGCGAGCTATCGTTAGTAAAAATATTATCTTATTCTTTCTAATTGGTTTTATCTTACAGATGTACTTTCATGTCCCCATCATTGTAATTTCTATCATTGGATTTATTATTGCAGTATTCTACATAGAACATTCAATGAAGAATGAAGGAGCGAGATGAATGGCTGAACAAGAGAAAGAAACAGAACAAAAAATGCTTAAAAAAAGCGATATCGTAACATCTTTTTGGCTTTGGATGTTTTTCTATGTGTCAAATTATAATTATGAGCGTTTGATGTCGCACAGTTTTACTCATGCATTAACGCCTGTTCTCAAAAGATTGTACGGACATGACAAAGAACAAATGGCAGCGGCTTTACAGCGCCACCTGACATTTTTCAATGTAGAGCCCCATTTTGGCAGTATTATCGGTGGTATTACCATTGCACTGGAGGAAGAACGAGCCCAGGGCAAACCAGTAAGCGATCAGATGATTAACGGTTTAAAAACCGGCTTGATGGGACCTATTGCAGGTGTTGGCGATACACTCTGGCAGGGGACCCTGACACCGATCTTGCTGTCTTTTGCAATCAGTATATCCTCTCAGGGAAATTTAACCGGTGTAGGATTGTATATTCTCCTTATGCCGTTGATTATGTTCACGATTGCTTATAAATTATGGATGAACGGTTATCGTATGGGACGTGCAGGACTGCAAAAGATCATGGGTGGAAATATGCTGCAAAAGGTAATGGCAATAGCACAAACTATGGGTGGTATCGTATTAGGCGGTATTACCGCAAGTTTTGTTACATTATCCTCACCGGTGACCTTCTCTAGGGGGAATTCTATTTTTAATTTACAGGCAGAGGTGTTTGACAAATTGCTGCTAGGATTATTGCCGCTCTTAATTACATTATTTACTCTGCAGTTGCTGAATAGAAAAATGAAATCAACAACAGTATTATGCGTAATTGTGGCTATTGCAGGCTTAGGTGCAGCACTCGGGATTTTTTGAAGGTGTCCATTTTATCTCGACTGCAAAAGATTAGGAAAACAGGGACTAGGTTTTTCTGGGCATGGAAAGATTAAAAGCAGAAATGAAGCATGAAGGATAGCTACCAAAATAATAGGTAGTTATAGGGATATATGGGGTAGGTTCATTGTCCCGGCATGAGAAGTGGTATATAGATTTATAAAAGCAGTTATTGAAAGAATAAAATAAGGCACCACCACCGTCCTTCTGTCCGTGAGAAAAAATAGGAGCTCTATCTGAATGGAGATAGAGCTCCTATTTTTGTCGATTTTTTTAGGGATATAAGAACATATGTAAAAGAAAAATTGGAAATTCCTTTGAGAATAGAGAGGAAATGGAATTTTGATGGAGAAATGTGAAATAAATTACATATTTTTCAAATTAAAAGTCTTGCTAGCTATATTTGATTGGAGAAGAAAAGAGGGATATATATGAGTGATTCTTCAATTTCCCAGGAACGGTTAGAGTTAATAGTTGAAGCTGCATTGAGACAATTGGAAAGTGGTAGGGATTTAGACAGCGTAGTAATGAAACTGGAGGCAAAAGGGCTATCGCCTGGAGAAGCTCAGGATTTAGGGGAAAAGGTATATAAGGAATATATTGAAAAGCAGGAGGCGGCATTAAATAATCAAAAATGTTCGAGTTGTAAGCAAAATTCGCCTGAAGAAGGCTATGCTTCATCTTTATGCCCCGGTTGTCGCAGTAAATTAGTTGCCCGACCATTTCCAATGTGGATTAAATTGGCCACTGGAGTCATTTCCGTCATTTTACTATTTGCTTGCTTTGGAATTCAGGAAGCGTTTACCGCTAGGCTTGCTTTTGAAAGAGGATTAAAATATGAAGCCACTGGGAATTATGCTACCGCAATTAGTCAATATCAAAAGGCACTACAATACTATCCTGATTCTACCAAAATATTGGTTCGGCAAACAGTGACCTATTTTAAGAATAATGATGTTATGGCTGCTGCGGCAGCTGTGAAGAAAATACAAGGGCGTAAGGTGGATAAAGAAACTGCCAACGAGATTAATGGAATTATAGATAAAATGATGAAACCCAAAGATAGTAAATAGGAGGGCTTTATGTTTATTCCAGGATTTCTTATTAGTATTATTACGTTTCCAGGAGTTATTGTACATGAGATTGCACATCAGTTTTTTTGCCGCTTATTCAGAGTTGCGGTTGTGAACGTCTGTTATTTTAGGGTTGGAAATCCGGCCGGTTATGTAATTCATGAAACGCCTAAAAATTTATGGCATCAATTGTTCATTGCTATTGGTCCCTTTATTATAAATACAGTGCTAGGAGCGGTTATTGCTTTTCCGGCCGCTATGAAATACCACTTTTCTTCTATGGGAATTTTGGATGGGCTATTAATGTGGGTGGGAATTTCTATTGCTATGCATTCGTTTCCGAGTAGCGGAGATGCCAAGAGTATATGGAATGCAACGAAACAAGCCCCTTTTTTGGTCAAAACGGTGGGTTTTCCTCTGGTAGGCTTAATTTATCTTGGAGCTGTGGGTTCATTTTTCTGGCTTGACCTGGCATATGGAGTTGTCGTAAGCAATTTCATACCCGATCTTTTAGTAAAAGCTTTATTATAGTTGCTTTATCTCAGAGCAAATGGACGGTTCCTTAACTCCCAAGAACCATCAAAGATCAGTAGAGGTAAAAGGGCCGCAGCCTTTCTCTAACCACATTTAATAAATTTCCTAAGAGATTACCACACACGATACTATGTAGCGGTGGTGGATCGGCTACACTAAGTTGGACAGAAAAAATAAGGGCATGTAGAATAAACTTATCAAGTTAAGGAGTGGATCTCTACCATGTCCAAACAAGCCCGTCGTACATTTACAAGCGAATTCAAAAGCCAGATGGTTCAACTCTATGAAAACGGAAAACCTAGAGCCGTGATAGTGGCAGAATATGAGCTCACCGCATCTGCGTTAGATCGCTGGATCAAGCAGTCCCAAACCAGCGGCTCCTTCAAAGAGAAGGACAATCGCCCAGCGGAAGAAAATGAGCTTATCGCCTTGCGAAAAGAACTTCA